>DATAOI010000093.1 GCA_036265815.1 Gemmatimonadales bacterium | reverse complement strand
GCCCCTCCCCCGCTCCCGCAGATCCAGGCACATGAACGACCATAGTCCAATAGGCTCAACCGAGCCTCAACGCTGGCCCGGTCGTGAGCGCCGGCGCTGGCCGCGGGAGCCAGCCGCGCCGGGGCGGGTCATCGGCTGGGCCCGTGCCCGCCCTGTGGCAACCCGCGTGCTCTACCGGCTCACGGCAGGCGTCTGGTATCCGGTCCGAGACCGGAACCCGGAGGCCCTCCGGCCGGAGCCGCTCGAGGGGTATGTCTGGGTGGAGGTGTACGATCGGCTGGAGCACGTCTGGCTCGAGCACGTGGAGGTGCGCCTGGGTGCCGAGAACCCCACCGCGTGAGCTGTGGGTCGGAGGTTCGAATCCTCCCGGGCGCATCCTTTCACCCTGTACCTTCCAGCCATCTGCTCCCGCGCCGAGTCCCGATCCGCCTCGGCTCTCCCCAGCCCGCGCTCGCCCGGCTCTCACCGTGGACACCGTCCACGGAACCGGAGATATTCTGCCTATGGATCCCACCCTCGCGCGCTCGTCCGAACCCTCCGACCGTTCCCGCGGCGTGGCGCTGGCCCTGGCGAGCCTGCTGGGCCCCTTCGGCGCCCACCGATTCTACGTCGGCAAGACCGGGACCGGGCTGGCGATGCTGCTCACCCTGGGCGGCGCGGGCATCTGGTACCTCTACGATCTCATCCTGGTCGCGGGCGGATCGTTCCGTGACGCCGAAGGCCGGCTGGTCACCCGCTGGGACCCGGAGCAGCCGTCCAGCGATTCGGAGCTGAGACGCGAGGTGTTCCTCGAGCTCGACGCCATGCGGTCCGAGATGGCCGAGCTCACCGAACGGGTCGATTTCGCCGAGCGGCTGCTGGCCAAGCCTCGGCCCCACGAAGGGGCCGATCACTCCGCCTTTCCCTCCTGAATGACGCCGCCCGATCCCGCTGCCGGTCGGCGCTCGCCCCGGCGGGCCGAGCTGCGCGCCATGCTTCGGCTGGCCACTCCCGTGGTCCTCATCCAGCTCGGGATGATGAGCATGGGCGTGGTGGACACCGTGATGGTGGGGCACCTCTCCACCGTGGCGCTTGCCGCCGTGGCCCTGGGCAATCTCTACTTCTTCGTGTTCGCCGTATTCGGCATGGGCACCCTGATGGTGCTCGACCCCGTCGTCGCCCAGGCCGTAGGCGCACGGGACGAGCCGGCCATTGCCCGGGGGATCCAGCGTGGTGTCCTCCTGGCCTGCCTGCTCACGGTTCCTGCGGCCGTGCTCCTGGCGCTGGCGAAACACCTCCTCGCCTTGGCCCACCAGCCTCCGGAGATCCTCCCGCTCGCCGCGGCCTTCAGCGTGCGGATGGCGCCCGGCGTGCTCCCGTTCTACCTGTTCGTGGTCTTTCGGCAGAGCCTGCAGGCCATGCGGCACACGGTGCCCATCCTGATCGCGATCGTGCTCGCCAACCTGCTGAACGCGCTGCTCAACTGGGTCCTCATCTTCGGACACTTGGGCGTGCCGGCGATGGGCGTCGTCGGCTCCGCCTGGGCCACGACGGCGAGCCGCTGGGTGCTGGTGGCCGGTCTGCTGTCGCTCTCCTGGATCCACCTCCGGGCCTATCTCCGGCCGGTCCGAGCCGAGATCTGGCACCTCGCGCCGCTCGGCCGGATGCTCCGCCTCGGACTGCCGATCGGCAGCCAGTTCGTGCTCGAGTTCGGCGCGTTCGCGTTCGTCGCCCTCATGATGGGATGGCTGGGCACGCGCCAGATGGCCGGCCATCAGGTGGCGATCAACCTTGCCTCCCTCACCTTCATGGTGCCCCTGGGCGTTGCCGACGCCGCCTCCGTCCTGGTCGGCCACGCGGTTGGCCGGCGCGACCCGGCTGGCGCCCGCGGCGCGGCATGGGCGGCGCTGACCTGCGGCGCCAGCTTCATGGCGATGACCGGCCTGCTTTTCCTGACGCTGCCCGGGCCACTCGCCCGGCTCTACAGCCAGGATTCGGGCGTCATCACAGTGGCCGTCCTCCTCATCCGCGTGGCGGGCGTGTTCCAGGTGTTCGACGGGTTGCAGGCGGTGGCTGGCGGGATTCTCCGCGGCCTGGGACAGACTCGCGTGGCGATGACCGGAAACCTGCTGGGATACTGGCTCGTGGGTCTGCCGGTGAGCTACTACCTGTGCTTCATCGCGGGCTGGGGGCCGGTGGGACTCTGGTGGGGGCTGGTGCTGGGGCTCGGACTGGTGGCCGCCTTCCTCCTTACCCGGGTTCGACTCGGGCTCGGCCGGCAGCAGCAGCGGGTCATGATCGACCCAGTGCCGCCGCCGGCTGCCCTCGACCGGTCTGTCCCGTCTGTCCCGTGATCGCGTGCGCCGCTGGACCTCTCACGATCAGAACGAGGTCTCCCGCTCGACCTCCTCGCCTTCCTCCGGCGACGCCGCCTCCTGATTGATCACGCTTTCGGCCAGTGCGGTGAGCTTCTGATCGGTGGTCTCCTCCTCGTCCAGGTTCTGGCCCAGCAGCTCGTGCACCTGATCGTAGCCCAGCATTTCCGCGTAGGTGCAGACGCAGCCGTAGCTCGCGATCTCATAGTGCTCCACCTTCTGGGCCGCCGCGATCAGGCCCGCGTCCATCACGGCCGCTTCCGCGTCTTCCTCCATCATCTTCTTGCCTTCCTCCAGCAGCCCCGCCATCCCGTCACACTTCCGCCCCCTGGCCGGGACGCCGAGCAGCTTGAAGACCTGCTCGAGGCGCTTGACCTGGCCCTCGGTCTGCTGCCGGTGGGCCTCGAACGCCTGCTTGAGCTCGGGATAGGTCGCGGCCTTGGTCATCTTCGGCAGGGCCTTCAGAATCTGGCTTTCCGCGTTGTAGATATCCTGCAGTTCATGGACGAGGAGGTCGTCCAGAGATGAGAGCTTCGGCATCGGAGTCTCCTTGCGAAGTACGTGCTGGCTCCTGGAGTGCGACTGCACGGCGGTCACACCTCAAAAGGGGATCGGAGTGCGATCGACGCTGATATCACCGGGGCATCGGCGACAACCTACCCGCGCGTGATCCGCACCAACTGTGTCCCAGGTCACCACGGTTGGCCTGCTACGGGTCCGACTCGGTTGGGCCGGGAGGTCGGTTGGCTGGCGTGAACGACCGCTTCCGTGTCGGCGCTCGGTTGCTCTTGCGTGGCCCTGGGACGCCTGTTAGAATGGCGGTCCCCCACGCTGATCGAAACGAACGCGATCCTGCTGCCCCGCAAAAGGATAGGCGCGAGGCAGCGAACATCGACCTGCGGGCGTGGGGGAGATGAGCACCGATCGATCCGCGCTGGGCGGGGGTGGTGGCTGGGGCGGCGAAGACTCTTTGAATCTCCGGACGGTCTCACCCTTGACACCCCGAGGCGCTTCGGTAATTTATCGGGCTCGCCCGGAATATGGGCGGTTTTGGGGGGTAGTGGGGGAATCCATTCGCCTGACGTGATTTACCCCTTGACCAATGCCCGAAACGCGTTATAATTGGGGGCTATCGGCGAAAGCAGTTGTTGCCGAAGCAACACGGCTCTTTGACGCTCTTTGACAAGTGATGTGAGTGAGTAGTGTGGAGTGCGGACCCTACGATCCGAGCGGACACAGAGGCCGGTCGGATAGGGTTTAACTCTGATCTACGTGATTCGGACGACAAGCAGGACCAGGTCGTTCGACTGGAGCTGTTCAAATGATCCAACATCATTGGAGAGTTTGATCCTGGCTCAGGACGAACGCTGGCGGCGTGCCTAACACATGCAAGTCGAACGGGACCGGGGGCAACTCCGGTTCAGTGGCGGACGGGTGCGTAACACGTGAGGAACATGACTTTCGGTGGGGGAT
>DATAOI010000092.1 GCA_036265815.1 Gemmatimonadales bacterium | reverse complement strand
GAACACGTACTCGCCGTCCTGATAGAACTCCGAGGCCGCGGGGTCGAGGGCGATCGCCACGTCGCGCCCGGGCTCGTAGCCCGCGGCGGTAATCGCCTGCATGACCACATCGAGCGCTGCTTCGTTGGACGGCAGCATGGGGGCGAAGCCGCCCTCGTCGCCCACGGCGGTGGAGAGTCCCATCTTGGTGAGCACCTTCTTGAGCGCGTGGAAGACCTCCACGCCGCACCGGAGGCCTTCCGCAAAGGTCTCCGCCCCGATCGGCACCACCATGAACTCCTGCACGTCCACGTTGTTGGACGAGTGGGCGCCGCCATTCAGGATGTTCATCATCGGCACCGGGAGGACCCGGGCCATCGGCCCTCCGATGTAGCGGTAGAGCGGGAGTCCGCAGTCCTGCGCGGCGGCCCGCGCCACGGCCAGGGAAACGCTCAGCAGAGCATTGGCGCCGAGCTTGCTCTTGTTGGGGGTACCGTCGGCGTCCATCATCTCGGCGTCCACCGCGATCTGATCGGCGGCGGTCATGCCTTCCAGCCGGGGACCCAGAACGTCGTTCACGTTGCGCACCGCCTCGACCACGCCCTTCCCGCCGTAGCGGCGCGAGTCGCCGTCTCGAAGCTCCACCGCCTCGTGCTCGCCAGTGGAGGCGCCACTCGGCACGGCGGCCCGTCCCTGGGCGCCGCTGGAGAGCACCACCTCGGCTTCGACGGTAGGATTGCCCCGGCTGTCCAGGATCTCCCGGGCGTGAACTTCGATGATGGTGCTCATGAGGACTCGACGTAAGGGGGACCGCGGGGCAACCTAGCCGCACCCCGAAACCGCGTCAACAAGCCTCGCGCAAGCCTCGCGCGAAGGCGCGCGCGAGCGTCGGAGCGCTAGCCGAAGTGACGATATCCGCCCAGCGAGACCGGCACGCCACGGAGCTGCGCCTGCACGCCATGACCGGCGCCGACCGCGCCGATCCGGCTGAGCGAGAGACGGCAGTCGCGCTCGAACGCGACCCGCTCCGCCTCGCCGAACGCCGGCGGCAGCGCGGCCAGCAGCTCGTAGTCTTCCCCTCCCTCCGCCGCGAAGGTCTCCACCGCCGCGTGGGCCCGGCGTGCTTCGGCTACCGCGGCAGGCGCGACCGGCACGGCCTCGAGCGCGAGCTCCAGCGAGACGGCCGAGCCGGCCGCCAGATGCTCTGCGTCGCCGCCGAGCCCGTCGCTCAGGTCGATCATCGCGTGGGCGCCGTGCGCGGCCAGCCAGCGACCCGCTTCGATGCGGGGCTCCGGCCGGGCGAAGGCGGCGCGCGCCTCGACAGACGGCTCATCGCCCCGACGCCACGCCGCGAGCGCAGCACGCGCGCCGCCCAGCGCGCCGGTGACCCAGAGGAGGTCACCCGGGCGGGCACCATGCCGTCCCACCGGCCGCGCGGTCCAGCCGAGCACCGTGACGGCGACGCTCCAGCCGGGGCCGGATGAGAGATCACCGCCGATCACCGGAGCCCCAACCGATTCGCCGGCCGCGCCGACGCCCGACATGAGCGCGGTCACCTGCTCGTCGGTGGCGGACTCCGGAACGACCACGGCTGCGAGGAGGCCCGCCGGTGTGGCGCCCTCCGCCGCCAGGTCCGACAACGCCGCCGCGGCAGCCCGCCAGCCGATCTCCTCGTGCCCCATCCACTCGAGCCGAAAGTGCACCGCCTCGACGCTCACGTCGGTGCTCACGGCGAGCCGGCCCTCGGCCGGCTCCAGCAGCGCGCAGTCATCGCCCAGAGCGACGGCCCACTGACCCAGGGCACGCGCGATGGCGCGGACGCGATCGAACTCGCGACCCGCGCCCAGGGCCGTGTGAGTCATGGACGGATGGCGGAGAGCCGGAAGCGCACCAGGCCGCCATCGGTGGCGACCCAGAGGTACTCCCGGTCGACGGCGAGATCGTTGCTGACGGCGGGGAGATCGCCCTCGCGGAGCGACAGGAGTGGCGGGGTCGCCAGCCGGGCGAAGCCAACGCCGCGCTCGCCGGCGACCCAGAAACCCTCGCCATCGGCGGCGAAGCTCCGGAGCCCTCCCAGCAGCCCGGAGAGGTTGGGCCCGAGGGTCCAGGCACCGGTGCGGGGATCGAGCCAGAGGAGCTGATCCCGGGTGAGCGCCACGACGGTATCGCCCAGCGACGCGAGCGCGATGATCGGCGGCTGCAGGCTGGCGGTGGCCAGCGGCGCCGGGCGCACCAGGTCGCGCGCGCCGGGAAGCGCGAGCAGGACGCCACGCGCCGTCCCGACCCACACCGAGTCTCCCGCGGGGAAAACGGCGCGCGCGGCATCACTGAACAGCGGCGCCACCCGATCGACACGGAGAGAATCGTTCACCCGAGCCACGCCGCGGGCCGTGCCAACGGTGATGCGCCCCTGCCGGGAGACGACGGCATACACCCGGCTGTCCGGCAGGCCCCGGCTCGCGTCCACCAGGTCGATCCGCCCGTCCGTCATCCCCACGCGCGCCAGTCCGAAATCGGTGGCCACCCAGAGTGACTTCTCCTGGCCGACGAGATGGCGTGTCTGGGTGAACGGAACGCCGGACGCCGGGGGACCGTGCAGGCTGCGGAACCGCTTCAGCTCCGGATCGACGAAAGTCAGCGCGGCGTCGGCCTGCGGGGTCCGGTCGGTCGCGGCCCAGACGCCGTCCGCCGCGCCGAAGACTGCCCCCACCGCGGACGAGGGCAGCCCGAACGGCAGCCGGTCGGGCAGCGCGGCGCCATCCTGCAGGTACAGCAGTCCCACGCCCGAGGTGCCCAGGTACCAGCCCTGGTTCTCGAAGCCGCGCGCGGCCGCGGTGAACCGGACCACGCCGAGACGGGGATCCACCAGAATCTGGGCGGCATTCGCCTGGAGCGTCGGGTTGCTCCGCAGCACGTCGTCGACCCGGGCGGGCGTTGCGGGCCGCGCCGGAGCTCGGCTGGGAGATGCGGCGATCCCGCCGTGCGGCACCAGCAGCCACTCGCTCCGGGTGCGCAGGTAAAGACCGGCCACCGGGTCGGCAGAGTCGAAGGCGATGGCCACGATGCCCGAGGCCAGCCCGCGGTCCCACACCTGGAGCTCGGGTTGGAAGTGCACCCATCCATCCGGGCGGGCCAGCCAGAGCGAGTTGTCCAGCGGATCGACCAGGGAGGCGAATACGCGGTTGAGCAGCCCGAGGTCGGGCGGATCGAAGGGGCCCTCCCATTGTTGGAGCTGGGGATGCCAGATGAGCAGCGAGGTGGGCGAGGTGACGTAGACGCGATCGAGCGCGGAGGCGACAGTGGTGATGCGGGTGAAGTCCCCGATGACCGTCCGATCGGCTGGAGGCCAGTCACGGCTGGGTGTCTGGCCCGCGACGGAATGCGCGAGCCCGAACAGGGCGAGAGCGCTGGCGAGAGCGCTGATGAGATGACGCATCAGACGAAGGTAATGAAGGTGAGGCAAGGTGGGGCAAGGTGGGGCAAGGTGAGGCAGGGTGAGGCAAAGTGGGGGAATGCCCGTTTTCCCTTGCCTCACTCTGCCCCACCCTGCCCCACCTTGCCTCACCCTATACCGTCTGCGGCCTTCCCAACTCCATCATCACCGGCGGCCGCGTGGCCGGCGGAGCGAGCCGAAGCACTTCCCATTCGCGCCAGAGGTCCGGCAGCGCGGCCACCACGTCCATCGGCCGAAGCGATCGAGCCGAGACGCGGCGGGCGGCGAGATCCGCCGCTCGGCCGAGCGCCTGGGCTCCGAAGGCCGCCGCGATGTCGGCGGCGAGTCCGTGGGCCAGCGCGGTACCGACCAGCCCGCTCAGCACATCACCACTGCCGCCGGTGGCGAGGCCCGGATTTCCCGCCGCCACCGTGAACGTCGGCCGCCCCGCGCCCGCCACAACGGTGGGGACGCCCTTCAGGAGGAGCGTGGCCCCCGATTCTGTCGCGGCCGCCGCCGCCGCCGCCCAGGGATCCAACTCCCGTACCGGCGCCAGCGCGGGAAACAATGTGCGGAATTCCCCGGGATGCGGCGTGAGCACGAGCGGTCGTTCCTGGGCCAGCTCGCGCAGCGCGCCGGGCGCGTCGTGAAAGGCCACCAGCGCATCCGCGTCCAGCACCAGGGCGCGTGCCGCCCGGCCGAGCGCGCTCACCAGCTCGCGACGGCCGGGCTCGCGGCCGAGTCCGGGACCGATGACGACGGCGTCGGCGCGGGCGACGAGATCGAGCAGTGCCGCGGAAGGCTCCTGGTCGAATCGGTGGGCGAAGGTCTGCAGATCAGGCTCCGCCTGCACCAGGGCCGCCACCGTTTCCGGTGGCGCGACCGCGTGCACCAGCCCGGCGCCCGCGCCGAAGGCCGAGCGTCCGGCCATGCGCAAGGCGCCCGTCATGCCGGCGTCGCCGCCCACCACGACCACGCGCCCGCGGTCGCCTTTGTGATCCCGGGCCCGCAGGTGCCGCATCCACTCGGCCGCCTGGAGATCGCTGACCAGCGTGGGCCAGGTGGGATCGGCGGGCGGGTGGCCGATGTCGACCACCACCAGCGCGCCGACCTCGTCGCGGGCGAGCAGATGTCCGCGGCGGAGTCCACCGAAGGTGATGGTCAAATCCGCGCGGGTGGCGCCGTGCACGTTTCCCGAGAGGAGATCGACCCCGGTGGGACCGTCGACGGCCACCAGCGGGACCTCCAGATCGAGCAGCCGGTCGAGCAGCCCCGCGACCGCGGGACGCGGCGCCCCGGAGGCACCGGTGCCCAGCAGTGCGTCCACGCCGAGCCCGATGCCCGGCCAGGGACCGTCGGGAGCCACCTCGCGCACGCCTTCGGCTCTGGCGAGCGCCGACATCTTCTGGCAGAGCGGCGAGCCCGCGGCAGCGGCGGGCGCGACCCAGACCGGGACGTCCAGGCGATGCAGTGCCCGGGCTACAACCCAGCCATCGCCCCCGTTGTTGCCCGGGCCGGCGGCCACCAGCACGCCGTCACGCAGCCGATGGGCATAGCGCTCGGCCAGCACCGCCGCGACAGCGCGCCCGGCGCTCTCCATCAGGGTGGCGAGGTCGATGCCAGCCGCGACGGCCTGCTGGTCCCAGGTGGCGGATTGTTCGGGGGAAACAACCGGAAGGGGTGGCATGGCGGCGTGGCGAACCGCCTATTTATAGCTCTGTCCGATGGTTCGGCCGAAGGAGATCTCTCCGTTGTCAATCCGAAGATTGAAGCCGCAATCGGGATTGGTGCAGACCCACGCCTTGTAGGTGATGGGCGCGCCTTCACGTCCGTAGTCGGAGAGTGGAATCAACGTTCCCTGAGAGCACTTCTGGCACGCCGGCCACTCGATCTTCTCCATGCTCCCTCCGATTATCGAGCCCGGCCGTCAGGCGCCGCGGAGGCCCGACCACTCGTAGACGTCGCCGAACGCATCCGCGAACTCGTAGACTCGCTCGAAATCCTCTTCCTGGTCGCCCGGCTGGGTGACCAGCAGGCTGACCTCCACCAGGGTGAAGACGATCCGGCCGAAGTCTTCCGTCCGGGTGATCCCCCAATGGGCCAGCACGTGAGGCGCGAGCAGCCCGAACTGCGCGCGGCCGAAGTCCCGGCAGGCCCAGGCCAGCTCGGCCCCGCTCACGTGACGCCGGGCCTCCAGGCGCGACTGGAGATATTCGATGGTGGCCAGCACGAACAGATAGGCGCGCTCGTGGTACTGGCCGCCCCGCGCGCGGATCCGCGCGAGCACATCATCGGCGAACTGCAGTTCGTTCACGGGAATTCCTGGTTTCTCCGCCGCTCAGGCAGTGCGCCGCACCCGGCCGGCGGATTTCGCCGGCTGGTACAGCGGAAAGGCGGAGGTCAGCTCCTCCACTTCGCCCCGGACGCGGGCGAGCGTGGCCTCGTCGGGACGCTCCAGCGCGCGATCGATCAGCTCGGCCACCCGGACCATCTCGGCCGGTCCCATGCCGCGGGTGGTCAACGCAGGCGTGCCGAGGCGGATGCCGCTGGTGACGAAAGGCGACTGCGGGTCGTCGGGCACCGTATTCTTGTTGACCGTGATGCCGGCCTCGCCCAGCGTCTTCTCCGCGACCTTGCCGGTGAGTCCTTTGGGACGGAGGTCCACCAGCATGAGATGGGTATCGGTGCCGCCGGAGACGATGGCATACCCCCGATCCACCAAGGACTGCGCCAGAGTCTGGGCGTTCTCCACCACCCGGCGCGCGTAGACCTTGAAGTCGGGCGTGAGCGCCTCGCCGAAGGCCACCGCCTTGGCGGCGATGACGTGCTGCAGCGGGCCGCCCTGGTGGCCGGGGAAGACCGATTTGTCGATGGCCTTGGCGTGCTCCGCGCGACAGAGGATGAGACCGGCGCGGGGGCCGCGCAGGGTCTTGTGGGTGGTGCTGGTGACCACATGGGCGTGAGGCACCGGCGAGGGATAGACACCGCCGGCCACCAGTCCCGCGAAGTGCGCCATGTCCACCACGAAGAACGCGCCGATCTCGTCGGCGATGGAACGGAACGCGGCGAAGTCGATGATCCGGGCGTATGCGCTGCCGCCCGCGATGATGAGCCTGGGCTGCTCCCGGAGCGCGAGACTGCGGACCGCGTCCGGATCGATCCGGCCGCTGGCGGGGTTCACCCCGTAGTGCACCGCGCGCCAGACCTGGCCGGTGTGGTTGACCGGCGCGCCGTGCGAGAGATGGCCACCGTGAGGCAGCGACATCCCCATGAGGGTCTCGCCCGGCTGGATGAGCGCCATGAAGGCCGCGAAATTGGCCTGCGCGCCGGAATGGGGCTGGACGTTGGCGTGCTCCGAGCCGAACAGCTGCTTGAGCCGGTCGAGGGCGAGCTGCTCCACTTCGTCCACCACCTCGCACCCGCCATAGTACCGGCGGCCCGGATACCCCTCGGCGTACTTGTTGGTGAGCGGCGTGCCCATGGCGTCGATGACCGCGCGGCTGGCGAAGTTCTCGCTGGCGATGAGCTCGAGCCCGTTCTGCTGCCGGCGTAGCTCCCGATCGATGAGCCGCGCCACCGTGGGATCGGCCTGGCGAAGCGATGCGTTGTGGTCGAGGCTCATCCGAGATGCTCCTGATCGATTTTGGCCACCCGCCGCCCGTGGCGTCCGCCTTCGAAGTCGGTGTCCAGCCAGGTTCTGAGGATCGCAACTCCCTCCGGCTCGCTCACGTAGCGGGCGGGAAGGATCAGCACGTTGGCGTCGTTGTGCTGGCGCGCCAGACGGGCCACGTCGAGGGACCATGCCACCGCCGCCCGGACGCCGCTGTGCCGGTTGGCCGCGTAGGACATGCCCAGTCCGGTTCCGCAGAGGAGCACCCCGCGACGTGCCTCCTGGTGCTCCACCCGCGCCGCCACCTCGTGCGCGAAGTCCGGGTAGTCGACCGATTCGGCGCTATCGGTCCCGAGATCGAGCGGCTCGTAGCCGAGCGCCCGAAGCTCCGCGACCAGACGCTGCTTCAGAGGGAAGCCGGCGTGGTCCGATCCGATGGGAATCACTTCGGGCATTTGCATCTAATGTACAAGAAATCAGGCGCCAGGGAGAGAGGCCCGCGCGTGCGTGGTGCTATTGCCGCCCGCCCATCCACATCCGGTCCAGGCCGGCGACCGCCGCGATCCGCTGCTCCGCCAGCCGGTCGGCGGCCCGATAGCTGGGAATCCCCTCCTCCCGGGCGATGGCGAAGATCCGGAGCAGCGCGTCGTAAATCTCGCCGGCCTTCTTCTGCGAGCGCTCCGCCGGCCAGCGGTGGATCTCGCCGTAGACGTTGATGACCCCGCCGCCGTTGATCACGTAGTCGGGCGCGTAGAGAATGTTCCGCTGCTCCAGCAGGTCGCCATGGCGGTCTTCGGCCAGCTGGTTGTTGGCCCCGCCGGCGACGATCTCCACCCGGAGCCTGGGCAGGGTCGCGTCGTTCACCGTGGCGCCGAGAGCACATGGGGCATAGATGTCGGCCGCCTGATCGTAGATCGAGTCTGGCGCGACGGCGCGCGCGCCGGTCTCCTGCACCACCCGCTGGACCCTGGCGGGATCGATGTCGGTCACCACCAGGGACACGCCTTCCGCGTGGAGATGGCGGCAGAGGTGGGTGGCGACGTGGCCGCAGCCCTGCACCGCCACGGTCTTCCCGGCGAGACGGTCGCTCCCCCATCGCACCTTGGCGGCCGCCTTCATTCCGACGTAGACCCCATAGGCCGTGACCGGCGACGGATCGCCCGAAAGCCCCAGGAGTCCGGCCACGTGATCGGTCTCCAGCTTGATGTACTCCATGTCGGCCGGGCTGGTGCCGATGTCCTCGGCCGTGATGTAGCGGCCGCCCAGCGTCTCGACGAACCGGCCGTGGGCGCGGAAGAGCGCCTCGCGATCGGTGCGGCGGTTGTCGCCCAGGATGACCGACTTGCCGCCGCCCAGATTGATGCCGGCGACAGCCGCCTTGTAGGTCATGCCCCGCGCCAGGCGCAGCGCGTCGGTGATGGCCTCGTCGGTCGAGCCGTACTGCCAGAAGCGGGTGCCGCCGAGGGCCGGGCCCAGCGTGGTGTCGTGGATGGCGATGATACCCAGGTAGCCGCAGGAGGGATCGTGCGAGAAGAGCACCTGCTCGTGCCCGAGGGCGCACATCTGCTCGAGGAGGTCCATCAGCTCTTGGGATAGGAGTAGAAGCCGCGCCCGCTCTTTCGGCCGAGATAGCCCGCCGCCACCATCTTGCGGAGGAGCGGGCAGGCGCGGTACTTGTCGTCGCCCAGCCCGCGGTGCAGCACCTCCAGGATGGCGAGGCACACGTCCAGCCCGATGAAGTCCGCCAGCGCCAGCGGCCCCATGGGATGCGCCATGCCGAGCTTCATGACGGTATCGATCGCCTCCGGCTCGGCCACGCCTTCCATCACGCAGAAGATCGCCTCGTTGATCATCGGCAGCAGCACCCGGTTGGAGACGAACCCGGGGTAGTCGTTCACCTCGACGGGGGTCTTCCCCAGCGCGGCCGCGGTGGCCATCACGGTCCGGGCGGTCTGGTCGGTGGTGGCGTGGCCTCGGATGACCTCGACCAGCTGCATGACCGGCACCGGATTCATGAAGTGCATGCCGATCACCTGCCCCGCCCGGGCGGTGTGCGCCCCGATCTCGGTCACCGAAATGGAGCTGGTATTGGTGGCCAGGATCGCCTCCGGCGCGCAGATCCGGTCGAGCCGCTCGAACAGCTCGAACTTGACGGCGGGATTCTCGCTGGCGGCCTCGATCACCAGCGTGGCGTCCGCCGCCTCGTCCAGCGAGGTGCCGGTCCTGATCCGCTCCAGGATCTGGCCCGGCGCGTCAGCCGCGATGGTGCCCTTCTTCACCTGGCGGTCGAGATTCCCCCGGATGGTCGCCGTGGCCCGCTCGAGCGCGTCGGGAACCGTGTCGATCAGGGCGACGCTCCATCCGTGCTGCGCCAGCACGTGGGCGATGCCGTTCCCCATGGTGCCCGCTCCAACGACGGCGGCGCTGCTCATGTCGGGTCCTTTCGGATCCACTGCGCGGCCAGCACGATGGTGGCGGTGATGGCTACCGTGCTGAGGAGCCCGCCCTCCGGGCCGAAGCTCCCGCCGGTGAGCCACGACGGTCCGCCCATGGTGTAGTCGACCAGCGGGATCTGGAACGGCAGCCCGCTCACCGGGGCGCCCAGCGCCGCCAGCGTGCCGTTCCAGCCCAGGTGCGCGCCGAACGCCGTCCACATGCCGCCCGGCGAATAGAACGCCAGCGACAGCAGGATCCCCGCCAGCGCGATGTTGCCCAGTGCCCGCACCGAGACGTCGGGATTGTCCACATGGGCGAGCGCGAAGAGCAGCGAGAGCACCACGATGGCAGCCGGCCGCCCGAAGGCGCGGGCGACCAGGACCAGGGGCAGTCCACGAAACATGAGCTCCTCACTGAGCGCCGCCGGAGCCAGCAGGAGCAGCGTCCTGCTCACGCTTCCGGCGTAGTCCACCAGGGAGCCGGAATCCCGCACCCAGGACGCGCCACCGGTGAACACCCCCAGGGTCATTGCCGCCGCGGCGGGAAGGATGCCCAGCACCAGACCCGCGCCGATTCCGGCCAGCCAGCCCAGACGGGAGCGCCAGCGGAGATCGCGCAGGCTTAGATGGAACGCCTTGGAGCCCACCACCCAGGTGGACGCGCCGAAGGCGGCCAGCAGCCCGATGCCCTGCACCAGCGCGAATGTCGGCGAGGGATGCCGCGCCAGATCCTCGGGCGAGATGCCGTGGGTCAGGCGGCCGGCGAACGGCAGGAAGCCCAGCAGGAACAACAGAAAGCCGAGCAGGAAGAAACCGACGACGCCGAGAAGGGCCCAGAGGACAGGTCGTGGCCGTCGGGGAGTCGGCGCGATGGTCAAAGGCGCGCGCGCACCGCGGGGCCTGCGCCGAGGATCACCGCGGCCGCGAGTCCGACCTTGAGCAGGTCACCAGTCAAAAAGGGAACGAACCCGATGCGAAACGCCAGGGCCGGATCGCCGCCGAGCAGCGCAAGCTGCGCGACACCACCGACGTGAATGACCACCATGCCGAGAGCGCACGCGGCAAGCACCCGCAACACACCGAATCGCCGGCCCACCAGCACGCCGACCAGGCCCGCAGCGAGCGGGAACGCCAGCAGGTATCCGCCGGTCGGTCCCAACAAATGAACGACACCCGCGGAGCCGCCGGCAAAGACCGGGAGCCCCGCCATGCCGAGCGCCAGGTAGGTGACCAACGCCGCCAGGCCGCCGGAGGCGCCCAGCAGCCCGCCCACCGCAAGCACCGCGAGCGGCTGCAGGGTCATCGGCACCGGGTTGAGCGGGACAGGCACGGAGACCTGGGCCGCGAGCGCCACGCAGAGCGCCCCGAGTCCGATGGCGACGGCCCGGCGGAGGACCGCGCTCCGCGCGGGCTCAGCCGTGACGGGAACCTGCCGCGATTCGATAGTCATCAGATCAGCTCCACGCTGAGGGCAACGGCGTTGCCGCCGCCGAGACAGAGAGTGGCGAGGCCGGTGCGGCCCCCGCGGTCGCGCAGGGCGTGGAGCAGCGTGGTGAGCACGCGAGCCCCGCTGGCGCCGATCGGATGCCCCAGCGCGACCGCCCCCCCATGCACGTTGACCCGGTCCCAGTCCCAGCCCAGCTCCCGGCCGTCGGCGATGGCCTGGACCGCGAATGCCTCGTTGGCTTCGATCAGATCGTAGTCCCCGATCCGGGCGCCGGACTTGTTCATCAGGTTGCGGACCGCGATGACCGGGGCGAAGAAGAGATCGCGCGGCTCGCCGCCACCGGTGGCATATCCGGTGATTCGCGCCATCGGCGTGAGGCCGTTCGATCGCGCGAACCCGAGCGAGGTGACCACCAGCGCGCTGGCGCCATCATTGAGACCCGGGGCGTTGCCGGCCGTCACGCTGCCCCCATCCTTGCGGAATGCAGGCTTGAGCTTGGCGAGCGTCTCGGGCGTGGTGTCCTTCCGCGGCGCCTCGTCGATCGCCACCGTGGTCGGCCCGGCCTTTCCCGGCACCGTCACGGCCACGATCTCGGCGGTGAACTTTCCGGCCTCGATGGCGGCCACGGCCTTCCGATGGCTGTCGTAGGAGTATCGGTCCTGCTCCTCCCGGGTGACGCCCGCCTTGTCGGCCGTATACTCGGCGTACTCACCCATATGACAGCAGCCGAAGGAATCCCACAAGCCGTCGTGGATCATGCCATCGACCATGGTCTGGTTGCCGGCCTTGATCCCGCTCCGCATGCCGTACACGTAGTGGGGCGCGCTGGACATGGATTCCTGCCCACCGGCTACGATGCATTCGGCATCGCCCGCCTTGATGGCCTGCGCGGCCAGCATCACCGCCTTGAGGCCAGAGCCGCAGACCTTATTGATGGTGAGCGCGGGGATCGCGGCCGGCAGCCCGGAGTGGATGAGCGCCTGCCGCGCCGGTGCCTGGCCGCTGCCGCCCTGGACCACCTGGCCCATGATGACTTCCTCGACGGCTGCCGGGTCCACCCGTGCGCGGGACACGGCCTCCCGGATGGTCAGCGCGCCAAGCTGCGGGGCAGTGAACGACGAGAGCCCGCCGAGATACCGACCGATCGGGGTGCGGACGGCGGAGACGATGACGGGGGTAGTGCTATCGGACACGGCGAACCATTCCGGTTGGGGTCACGGACGGCAAGATAACCCCGGCCACGGGCGTTGCTCCATCCCTCGTCGCTTACGGCACCAGCGCCCGGGTCCGCACCTCGTCCACGATCCGGGCGAGAAAGGCGTCCGTGGTCATGACTTCCTGCTTCTTCCCCGCCCCCCGAACCCGGAGCGCAAGGCTATCGCTCTCCGCCTCCCGCTGACCCACGACCGCCATGTAGGGCACCTTCCAGACCTCGCCCTCGCGGATCCGGTAGTTGAGCGTCTCGCTTCGGTCGTCGACGTGCACTCGAATGCCCGCGGCCGTCAGCCGGCCGGCCACCTGGCGCGCCGCGGGCGTCTGCGCGTCGGAGATGGGGATGACCCGCACCTGCTCCGGTGCGAGCCAGACCGGGAACGCGCCCGCGAAGTGCTCGATGAGAATGGCGATGAAGCGCTCAAAGGAGCCGCTCACGGCACGGTGGATCACCACCGGACGGTGCTCGGTATTGTCATCGCCCACGTAGGTGAGGTCGAATCGCTCGGGCGCGTTGTAGTCGAGCTGAATCGTGCCCAGTTGCCAGCTCCGACCGATCGAGTCCGTCACGTCGAAGTCGATCTTGGGGCCGTAGAACGCCCCGTCACCCACATTGAGCTCGTACGGCATACCGGTAGCCTCGAGCGCGCCCTTGAGCGCGCCTTCGGCCCGGTCCCAGAGCTCGTCACCGCCGATCCTGGTATCCGGTCGGGTGGCGAACTTGAGGCTGGCCTGCAAGCCGAAGGTGCGGTAGTAGCCGAGGATGAAGTCCATGAGGAACTTCACCTCGTTCCCGATCTGGGCATCGGTGAGGAAGACGTGGCAATCGTCCTGCGCGAACTGCCGCACACGGGTGAGTCCGGAGAGCGCCCCGGTCACCTCGTTCCGGTGGAGGACGTCGAAGGTGACGTACCGGAGCGGCAGCTCGCGGTAGGAGTGCTTCTTGGCCGAGTACAGCAGATAGTGCGAGGGGCAATTCATCGGCTTGAGCGACGCGTCGTGCTCGCCCGTTTCCTTATTCAGCACCAGGAACATGTTCTCCCTGTACTTCCCCCAATGCCCCGACGTCTCCCACAGCATCTTGTTGTACATCAACGGCGTCTTGATCTCCTGGAACGCCCCGGCCTGTCGCTCACGCACGAACTCTACCAGCACGTTGTACAGCGTCGTGCCACGTTCGGTCCAAAACGTGGCTCCAGGGGCGGACGGGTGGAACATGAAGAGATCGAGCTCGCGCCCGACCCGGCGGTGGTCCCGCTTCCGCGCCTCTTCCAGCCGGTGGAGGTAGGCGTCGAGCTCGTCCTTCTTGAACCAGGCGGTGCCGTAGATCCGCTGCAGCATCTGCCGGTGCTCGTCACCCCGCCAGTACGCGCCCGCGGCGGAGAGCAGCTTGAAGTGCTTGAGCCGCCCGGTCCGGGGGATGTGCGGTCCGCGACAGAGATCGATGAACGGGCCGTCGGTGTAGACCGTGATCGTCTCGTTGTCGCCCAGCTCGGAGATCCGCTCCAGCTTGAGCGGATCGTCGCTGAAACGCCGGTTGGCCTCCCCCCGGTCCACCACCTCGCGCACGAACGGGTAGTCCCGCTGCGCCACCTCGGCCATCTTGGCCTCGATCCGCTCGAGGTCGTCCGGCGTGAACGGACGGTCTACCTGAAAGTCGTAGTAGAACCCGTCCTCGATCGGCGGACCGAAGCCGATGCCGGCGCCGGGAAAGAGCTCGCGCACGGCGGTGGCCAGGATGTGGGCGGAAGAGTGCCGCAGCACCTCGAGCGCTTCCGGATCGCGCTCGGTGAGGATGGCGAGGGTGGCATCGCTCTCGAGCGGGCGATCGAGGTCCCAGACCGCGCCGTTCACCCGGGCCGCGAGCGCCGCACGGGCCAATCCCGGCCCGATCGACTCGGCGATCTGGCGGGCGCTGGTGCCGGGCGGCACCTCACGCTGGCTGCCGTCCGGCAAGGTGATCCGGATGGTGCCGCTCATGATCCCGCTCATGGGGCCTCGTGGACCGTGGTGGTCGCGGCGGGATGGCTGCTGGGTCCATACCAGAAGAACAGCCCGATGCCGGCCGCGAGGATGATCGCGACCACCAGCCAGCGGACCAGCTCGGGACCGCGAATCCCTGCACGCTCATCGTTCATTCGGAGGCCTTCGAGAGAGACGGATTCCTGCGTTTGCATGGCGGAAATGTTAACTTAACTGTGAGGTGATTTCACCCGGAAGAGGACAGCGGGAGGACTGCGCGTGCGCCACGACAACCGCCTGAGCGGCTCCGAGATCTTCATGTGGACCACCTTCGGGATGGGTGCCGGCCTGGTGGCCGGCTTTGCCCTGAGCGAATGGATGGGCGGGGTGAGCAGCGGCCGGGTCCGGGGCGCGGCCCAGCGGCTCCGGGAGGGAGCGGACGCCCGGCCGACGACCTCCGCCTCGGTTCGAGCCGTGGAAGCGGCGCTCCGGGAGGAGCCCCGACTGGGGAACCTGAGCCTGGTGGCGGCCCCCGTGGCGCGCGGCGTGGTGGAGGTCCGCGGCTGGGTGCCCAACCGTGCCGCCCGCTCCCTCGCGGGCCGGGTGGCGCTCGCCGCGCCCGGCATCGAGCGGGTGATCAACAGCATCCTGGTTCGCGGCGAGGACGACCAGGGCCACGTCCCGAAGCGTCGCGCCACCGATCAGAGCGCATGACAGAGCCGCTCGCTCCCCAATACAATCCGTCCCTCATCGAGTCCGCGCTCTACGCCTGGTGGCAGGAGCGAGGGGTGTTCTCGCCCGAGGGAGCGGCCGCGCACGGGGCCACCGGGGAGCCGTACGTGGTCATGATGCCGCCGCCCAATGTCACGGCGGCGCTGCACATGGGTCACGGGCTCAACAACACCGTGCAGGACGTCCTCATTCGCTTCGAGCGGATGCGCGGGCGTCGGGCGCTCTGGCTGCCGGGCACCGACCACGCCGGCATCGCCACCCAGAACGTGGTCGAGCGGCTGCTGGCCAAGGAGGGCCTGACCCGCTTCGAGCTGGGGCGCGAGGCGTTCGTCGACCGGGTCTGGGCCCACGTGCGCGACACCGGCGCCGCCATCCTCGACCAGCTCAAGGCGATCGGGTGCTCGGCGGACTGGTCGCGAACCTACTTCACTCTCGACGAGGGACTCTCCCGCGCGGTGCGGGAGACCTTCGTGAGCCTGTACGAGGAAGGCCTGGTCTATCGGGGCCATTACATCATCAACTGGTGTCCCCGGTGCCTGACCGCACTCTCCAATGAAGAGGCGGAGAAGGCGGAGGTCGACGGAAAGCTCTGGCATCTGCGCTATCCGCTGGCCGATGGCAGCGGGCACCTCACCGTGGCCACCACCCGACCCGAGACGATGTTGGGCGACAGCGGGGTGGCAGTCCATCCGGACGACGAGCGCTACCGCCACTTTGTGGGGCGGGAGCTCCGGCTCCCGGTGGTGGACCGCCTCATCCCCGTCGTGGCGGATGCGGCGGTGGACCCGGCCTTCGGGTCCGGCGCAGTCAAGGTGACGCCGGCCCACGACCCGGCCGACTTCGAGATCGGCCGCCGTCACGACCTGCCGGCCATCGACGTGCTCACGCCGGAAGCTCGCATCAGCCTGGCCGCGCCGGAGCGGTTCCAGGGGCTCGACCGATACGAGGCCCGCCGACGGGTGGTGGAAGAGTTCGAGGCCGCGGGCCTACTCGAGCGAGTCGAAGATCACCGGCATGCGGTGGGGCACTGCTATCGGTGCGACACTGTAGTGGAGCCCCGGCTCTCGGACCAGTGGTTCGTCAGGATGGAGCCGCTCGCCCGGCCCGCGCTGGAGGCACACCGGAACGGCACGCTGCAATTCATTCCCGAGCGCCGGGGCGACGACTACGTCCAGTGGCTGGAGGGGATCCGCGACTGGTGCATCTCGCGCCAGCTCTGGTGGGGCCACCGTATTCCGGTCTGGTACTGCCAGCGCGAGGGGTGCGAGCGCACCAGCGTGAGCCGCACCGATCTGGAGGTCTGTCCCGCCTGCCTCGGCCCGGTCCGGCAGGATCCGGACGTGCTCGACACCTGGTTCTCATCCTGGCTGGTGCCGTTCTCCAGCCTCGGCTGGCCGGAGCAAACCCAGGACCTCGCCACCTACTATCCCGGCCACACTCTGGTGTCGGCTCCGGAGATCCTCTTCTTCTGGGTGGCGCGGATGATCATGTCGGGGCTCCACGTGATGGGCGAGGTGCCCTATACCCACATCTATCTGCACGGCACCGTCCGCGACACCCAACACCGGAAGATGTCCAAGTCGCTGGGCAACGGGATCGATCCGCTAGAGGTGGTGGAGCGCTACGGCGCAGACGCGCTGCGCTACTCGCTGGTCTCCGGCATGTCGGTCGGCACCGACGTGATCCTCGATCCCGACGACCTGGAGGCCTCCTTCGCCCCCGGCCGGAACTTCGCCAACAAGCTGTGGAACGCCGGCCGGTTCATCCTCTCCAATCTGGACGGTCCGGTACGGCCCCTGGCCGGCTCCGGCCGCAACGTGGTGCGGCGCGACGAGCTGACCCTGGCCGACCGCTGGATCATCGCACGCTGCGACGCCGCGGTGCGGGAGACCACCGATGCACTCGAGCGCTTCCGCTTGAACGAGGGCGCCGCGGCCGCGTACCGCTTTCTCTGGAGCGATCTCGCGGACTGGTACATCGAGCAGATCAAGCCTCGACTCTATGGCGATCTGCCTGGCGGCGACGTGGCGCGTGCGGTGGCGACGCAGACGTTCGACGTGGCGCTCCGACTGCTGCACCCGGTGATGCCGTTCATCACCGAGGCGCTCTGGCGGCGGTTTCCCGGCCGGCCGGCCGGGGCGTCCATCTCGGTGAGCCCCTGGCCCCGGCCGGATGCGCGGGCGTCGGATCCTGACGCGCTGGCCGAGTTCGGGCTGGTGCAGGAGGTCGTCGGCGCAATCCGCGGGATCCGGGCGGAATACGGGGTGCAGCCCGGCCAGGCGGTGCGCGCCGTCGTCAGCCGGAACGGTGGAGACGCCCACGTCGGACTCTCGCATGAGCGGGCCACAATCCTGCGCCTGGCCAAAGTCTCCGAGCTCGCGTTCGGGGAAAGCAGCGAGCGGGTAGGCGGGAACGCGGTGCTGTCGGATGGCACCTCGGTGTTCGTCCCGCTGGGAGATGCGATCGACGTCGGCCGCGAGTGCGGCAGGCTGGGCTCGGAGGTGGAGCGTCTCTCCAACCTGCTCCGCGCGCAGGAAGGCAAGCTGGGCAACCCGCAGTTCGTGACCCGTGCACCGAGTGACATCGTCGAGAAGGAGCGGCAGAAGCTCGCGGCGTGGAAGGAGCAATGCGACGTGCTCGTCCGCAAGCGCGAGCGTCTGGGATGCTCGTGAGGCGCCTGGCAGGCGCGGCGATCCTGCTGGCGGGCTGCGCCAAGATCGAGCCGCCCCCGGGCGGCCCACCGGATCCCACGCCTCCGCAGCTGGTGACCACCCGGCCGGACTCGTTCGCCCTGCTGCCGGACTTCAAGGGAAGCGTCGAGTTTCGTTTCGATGAGGTGATCTCCGAGGGCAGCTCCCCCAATCTGGGTACCGGCACCGGGGACCTGGAGCGGCTGGTCATTCTCTCGCCGACTACGCTGGTGCCGAAAGTTGAATGGCGCCGCGACCGGATCACCGTGCACCCCGCGGAGGGCTGGCGGCGCGACCGGGTCTACCGGGTCGAGCTGCTCCCCGGCGTCACCGATCTCCACCGCAACCGGAGCAAGACCGGACGGGTCATCACCTTCAGCACCGGCCCCCCGCTGCCCACCGCCAAGCTCGACGGCATGGTGGTCGACTGGAGCTCGGCGCGACCAGCTGCCGCGGCCCTGGTGGAAGCGATCCTCATGCCCGACAGTCTGCCGTACCGGGCGCTCACCGATTCGGGTGGGAAGTTCACGCTGGGGCCGGTGCCGGACGGAATGTATGTGGTGCGCGGCGTGCTGGACGAAAACCACAACCTGCGGGCCGACGGCCGAGAGGCGTTCGACAGCGTCCTGGTGAAGCGCGGCACGTCGGCTGTGGGTGAGCTGTGGGCCTTCGTGCACGACACGACCCCCCCGCGGATCCGCAGCAGCACCATCCGGGACAGCCTGTCCGCGGTGCTCGAGTTCACCGAGATGCTCGATCCCCGCCAGCGGTTCGACACTAGTCACGTGCGGGTCCGGCTGCTGCCGGATTCGACGCCGGTGCGCGTCGTCTCCTTGCTCCCCCAGCGGCTGGATGACTCGCTGCACGCCCCTCAGCGCACCGGCCGTGACACGACCGGGCGCGACACCACCCGACGCGATACGCTCCGGGCCGATACCACGGCGCCCCGGCCCCCGCCGGGCGACACCACCGAGCGTGGCCGGGCCGGCCGACGGCAATTGGAGCGAGTGGCGGGGCAGCTCCGCGGCCAGGCAGCCGCGGCGGCTCCTCTCACCACCCGGCCGGCGCTGTTCGACAACCTGGTCGTCCGGGTGGCACAGCCCTGGAAGCCGGATGCGAAGTACAACGTCGAAATCATCAAGCTGAGGAACGTGACCGGTGTCCCCGGCTCGGCCCACGCCACGCTTACGGTGCCCAAGCCTGGCGCGGCGGACTCGCTGCGCCCGCCGGGCGACAGCACCAAGCGCGGGTCTCCCCGCAAGAAACCCAAGTGACCGACGCCCGGCGCCAGCTTCCCTCGGTGGACCGGCTGCTGCGGGAGCCGGCCGTCGAGGCCCTCCTCCGGACGGCGCCTCGGAGCGCGGTGGTGGAGGCAGTCCGGGAGTCGCTCGACGCGGCCCGAACCCGGCGGGCCGGCCCGCCCGAGGACTGGGGCAGCGAGATCGCGCACCGGCTGCACCAGCGGACTCGTCCGGGCCTCCGCCCCGCGCTCAACGCCACCGGCGTCGTCCTCCATACCAACCTGGGTCGGGCGCCGCTGGCGGACGCCGCGATCCAGGCGATGGTCGGAGTCGCCGGTGGGTACAGCAACCTGGAGCTGGACCTTTCCTCCGGGACCCGCGGCAGCCGGACCGATCATTGTCGCCATCTGCTTCGCCGGGTCACCGGGGCCGAGGACGCCCTGGTGGTGAACAATGCGGCCGGCGCCCTGGTGCTCGCGCTCAACGCGCACGCGGCCGGACGCGACGTGCTCATCTCCCGCGGCGAGCTCATCGAGATCGGCGGTTCCTTTCGCATTCCCGACATCCTGGCGCGGAGCGGGGCGCGGCTCAGGGAGATCGGCACCACCAACCGCACCCATCTCGAGGACTACCGGGCCGGCCTGGACCAGAGCGTCGGCGCCGTGCTCACGGTCCATCGCTCCAACTTCGAGCAGCGAGGTTTCGTGGCCTCGCCCGAGCCGGAAGCGCTCGCCCGCTTGGCAAGCGAGGCAGGCGTCCCCTACCTCTACGATGTGGGCAGTGGCCTGCTGGCCGATCTCTCGCGCTGGGGGCTCTCCTCCGAGCCGCGGGTGGCCGACGCACTGGCGGCAGGAGCCGGACTGGTGCTCTTCAGCGGCGACAAGCTGCTGGGTGGTCCGCAAGCAGGATGCATGGTGGGTCGCGGCGCGCTGGTGGCGGAGTGTCGCTCGAATCCGCTTGCCCGTGCGCTCCGCGCCGACAAGCTGACGTTGGCCGCCCTCGAGGCCACGCTCGCGCTGTATGAAGATCCCGACACCGCCATCCGCTCGATCCCGGTTCTCCAGATGCTGACCGTCGACCCCACCGAGCTGGCCGCCAGGGCGGCGCGGCTCGCCGAGCTCTGTCCTGCGCCACTTCACGCCGCCGTGCAGCCGGGGGAGTCCGCGGTTGGTGGTGGCTCGTTCCCCGGTGCCGTGCTTCCCACCAGCGTCGTGGTGCTCGACGCCGGCGAGATGGGTCCCGACGGCCTGGCTCTCCGGCTTCGGATGGCGGAGCCCCCGGTCATCGCCCGGGTGGCCGGCGGACGGGTGCTGCTGGACCCGCGCACCCTGCCGGAAGCCGCCTTCCCGCTGGTGGCCCAGGCACTGGCGCAGGCCCTCCTCGCGTGAGCCGGCGTCGCGCGGCGTTCCTCGACCGCGACGGCACGCTGATCGAAGATCTCCACTACCTCCGCGATGCCGCCGCGGTGCGGCTCCTGCCAGGGGTGGCGGCAGCTATCCGCATGCTCAACGATGCCGCCATCCTCGCCGTCGTGGCCACCAACCAGTCGGGCATCGCCCGCGGACGGCTCAGCGAGGCCGAGTATCGGGCCACCCAACGGCGGCTGGACGAGCTGCTGGCGGAGGAAGGCGCGCGGCTCGACGGCCACTACCACTGTCCCCACCTGCCCGAGATCACCGGCCCGTGCGACTGCCGAAAGCCCGGACCCGGGCTCTACCGCGAGGCCGCGCGCGATCTCGACATCGACCTCGCCGCGAGCTGGTGGATCGGCGACCGGCTGAGAGATCTGGCCGCCGCACGATTGTTCGGCGGCCACGGCGCCTTGTTGCTCACCGGCGCGGGCCGCGAGGAGGCGCTGCTGCCGGACGCGCGATCGTGGGTGATCGTTCCCGACCTGGAGACGGCGGCGGGGAGAATGGTGGGGCAGGGTGAGGCAGGGTGAGGCAGCGTGAGGCAAGGTGGGGCAAAGGTTGGTGCCGCAGGGTGACTGTGTAGCAGGCTGTGTTCCTTCACCTTGCCCCACCCTGCCCCACCCTGCCCCACCCTGCTACCTTCTTCGCCCATGACCATGCGCGTCGCCGTCGCCGTCTCCGGGCGCGGCAGCAATCTCCAGGCGCTGCTGCGCGCGCTCGGCCCCGGGGCTCCGGCGCGAGTGGTCCTGGTGCTGTCCGACCGGCCGGAGGCCGGCGCGCTGGAGCACGCGCGCAGCCACGGAGTTCCGGCCGAGGTGCTCTCCCAGCCATCCGACGCGGCCGAATGGCTGGCGCGGCTGGAGCGACACCGTACGGAGCTCGTCGTCCTCGCCGGCTATCTCAAGCTGGTCCCGGCGCCGGTCGTCGCCCGCTTCCGCGACCGCATTCTCAACATTCATCCCGCGCTGCTTCCCGCCTTCGGCGGCAAGGGGATGTACGGCCACCGGGTGCATGAGGCCGTGCTGGCCAGCGGCGCGCGGGAGAGCGGCGCCACCGTGCATCTGGTCGACGAGGCGTACGACCGCGGCGCGGTGCTCGGGCAGGCGCGGGTGCCGGTGCTCCCCGGCGATACGGCCGACACCCTGGCCGCGCGGGTGCTGGAGGTGGAGCATCGACTGCTGCCGGCCGCCGTGTTGGCCGCCGCCGCGGCCGGTCACCCGGTGCCGATTCCCGAACCGATGGAGTCCGTCCCGTGATCCGCTGGATGATCAGATCGACATGCCCCGCGCACTGATCTCGGTCAGCGACAAACGGGGGATCGTCGTCTTCGCCGAAGGGCTGGCACAGCTCGGCTGGGAGATCATCTCGACCGGTGGAACGGCGGCCGCGCTCCGTGCCGCCGGTCTGACGGTCACCTCGGTGGACCAGGTGACCGGATTCCCCGAGCTGCTCGACGGACGGATCAAGACGCTCCATCCCGCCGTGCACGGGGCACTGCTCGCCCGGCGGGATCGCCCCGAGCATCTGGCCGCCGTGGCCGAGCACGGGATCGTTCCCATCGATCTGGTGGCGGTCAATCTCTATCCGTTCCAGATGACCATCGCCCGCCCCGAGACGCTGTTCGAGGACGCGGTCGAGAACATCGATATCGGCGGCCCCTCGATGCTCAGGAGCGCCGCCAAGAACCACCAGTTCGTGCTGCCGGTGGTCGATCCGACCGACTACCCCAAGGTCCTGGCCCTGCTGCGGAAGGGACCGATCGGGGACGAGCTGCGCCGCGAGTTCGCGGCCAAGGTGTTCGCCCACACGGCCGACTACGATGCCGCCATCGCCGCGTACCTCACCGCCAAGGAGGACGGCCTGCCGCCGCGGTTGGGGATCGCGATGGAGCGGGTGCAGACGCTGCGCTACGGTGAGAACCCGTCCCAGCGCGCCGCCCTCTACGTCACCGAGGAGCCGCGCGGCATGCGGGACCTCACCCAGCGGCAGGGGAAGGAGCTCTCGTTCAACAATCTGCTGGACGTCGACGCGGCGATGTGGGCGGTGGCCTGCTGGTCCAACCGGCCGGCCTGCGGCGTGATCAAGCACACGACGCCCTGCGGCGTGGCGGTCGCGTCCTCGGCGCTGGAGGCCTTCCGCAAGGCGCGCGCGACCGATCCGGTCTCCGCCTTCGGTTCGGTGGTCGCGTTCAACACGGTGGTGGATCGCGCCACCGCGGAGGCGATGAGCGATCTCTTCGTGGAGGTGGTGGTCGCCCCATCCTTTCACGAGGAGGCGCTCCGGGTCTTCGCCGCCAAGAAAGCGCTCCGGGTGGTGGAGCTGCCGGTGAGCCGGGGGGTCAGGGCGCTGGACTTCAAGCGGGTGCGCGGTGGCTTCCTGGTGCAGGACCAGTTCCTGTTCGACCCGTCGGACCACGACTGGCGGGTGGCCACCGAGCGCCAGCCGTCCGAGCGCGAGTGGAGCGACCTGCGTTTCAGCTGGGCGGCCGTCGTGTCGGTCAAGTCCAATGCGATCCTGCTTGCCCGCGACGAGGCGGCCATCGGCATCGGGGCTGGCCAGATGAGCCGGGTCGACAGCGTCTTTCTCGCCGTCCACAAGGCCCGCCAGCAGGGTCACGATCCGGCCGGCAGCGTGCTCGCCTCGGACGCGTTCTTCCCCTTCGCCGATAACATCGAGCTTGCGGCGGCGGCGGGCGTGACCGCGCTCATCCAACCGGGCGGCTCCGTGCGCGACGCCGACGTCATCGAGGCGGCCAACCGGCATGGGATGACCATGGTGATGACCGGCCGCCGCCAGTTCCGACACTAGCCACCGAGCCTATGACACCCGACTCGCAGGACCGCCCACCGTACCTCTGGGCGACCGGCACCTTCGTCCTGGTCTTCCTGGTGTACATCCTGACGCTGGCGCCGACCACGGCGTTCTGGGATACTTCGGAGTACATCGCCGCCGCCAAGGTGCTCGGCATCCCCCACCCGCCGGGCAACCCGCTGTTCACCATCCTGGCGCATACCTGGGGCCTGCTCCCGCTCGCGAAGTCCTACGCGGAGCGGATCAACCTGTTCGCGGCCGTCACCAGCGCCGGCGCGGCCGGCTTCTGGTTCCTCGTCGCCGAGCGGTGGCTGCGGGGGATCGTGGCGCACCGGCCGGCGCGCTACGCGGCGGCCTTCGGCGGAGTCCTGGTGGGCGCCACGTCGTGGTCGGTCTGGAACCAGTCGACCGTGAACGAGAAGGTGTACACCGTCTCGCTCTTCTCGATCGCGCTGGTCATGTGGCTGGTGGTGCGCTGGGGCGACGATGCCCCCGGCCCCCACCGCGACCGCTGGCTGGTGCTCATCGCCTACGTGCTCGCGCTCACCTCCACCAACCACCTGATGGGTCTGTTGGCGGTCCCGGCACTGGTGGTCTACGTCCTCTGGACCGATTGGCGCGTGCTCACCCGGCCGCCGGTACTCATCGGCGTGGCCGTGGCGGCGGTGGTCGGAATCTCGCTCAACTATCTCTGGCTGCCGCTCCGGGCCGCGCAGTACCCGCCGATCAACGAGGGAGAGCCCGTCGGCTTCTTCAGCCATGCGCTGAGTGACGTGCTCAACCGGGTGCAATACGGCAAGCCTGCGCTGGACCAGCGGCAGGCCAGCTTTGCGGCCCAGCTGGGCAACTTCTGGCAATACTTCTCCTGGCAGTTTGCCCGGGACTGGGGGCGATTCGCCAGCGTGGCGACGGCACTGTTCACCGTGCTGGGCTTGAGCGGGCTCTGGGCGCTGTGGAAGTCCGATCGGCGCGCCGGTATCGCCGGACTGGCGCTGCTCGGGACGCTGTCGGTGGGCCTGGTGTACTACATGAACTTCAAGTACGGCTTCTCCCAGTACCCCGACCAAGCGTCACTCCCCCGCGAGGTCCGCGAGCGCGACTATTTCTTCATCGGCTCCTTCGCCGTGTTCGGTGCCTTCGTGGCCTGCGGACTGGGGGCGCTCATGCAGGGCATCGTCGATTCCCTGCGCGGCCGGGGCACCGAGCTCAACCGCTGGCTGGCCGCGAGCCCGGTGCTGGCGCTCGCCTTCATTCCCCTGGCCGGCAATCACATCACGGCCAGCCGCGCCCACGAGACGATGGCGCGCGACTTCGCTTACGACATTCTTCAGTCGGTCGAGCCCTACGGCATCCTGATCACGGCGGGCGACAACGACACCTTCCCGCTGTGGTACGCTCAGGAAGTGGAGGGGATCCGGCCCGACGTGACGCTGGCCAACCTGTCGCTCATGAACACCGAGTGGCACCTGCGGCAGCTGCGGCGGAGGGAGACCCCTCCCTTCGACCCGTCTCGCGCGGCCGCCCTGTGGAAGCGCTTCCCGGTGCCGCCCCGGCCCACCACGCCGGTGCTCAAGCTCACCCAGCCGGAGGTCGACAGCCTCCCCGAGGCGATGCAGGTCCCGGCCAACGGCGGGATCACCTTCGACAGTCTGCAGATTCGGTTCGGGCAGGACGTCCTGCTGCGGCAGGACCTGGCCACGATCTTTCTCATTCGCGACAACATGGGCAAGCGGCCGGTCTTCTTCAGCTGGAGCGACGGGGGCTACCCCGACCAGACGCTCGGTCTGAGCGCCTACCTCGTCACCCACGGGTTCGTGCGGAAGCTGATGCCGACCCCGGTCACCGCGAGCGACTCGGTGGTTCTCAGCACCGGGCTCGGCTACCTCAACCTGCCGAGAACCAAGGCGCTCCTGTGGGGCGTGTATCACTGGCAGACCGCCGCGCGCGACCGGCCCCGCGGCTGGGTGGACCAGCCCTCGGGCTCGATCCTTCAGCTCTATTCGGTGGTGTACGGCGGCGCGGCACGGGCGTTCGAGGCGGCGGGAGACACCGCGCTCGCGGTGAGATCGGATTCGGTGGCGCGGCGGGTCACCTCGGAGCTCAACCGGGGGCTGGCGCCCTAGTAGCGGAGCGGCCCATGCGCACCAGCCTTGGTGTGGCGGGACCCCGCCCCCACGCATCGGCCTGGCCGCTCTGGCTGGTCGGCTGGTACCTGGCCACGGCGCCGGTCCTCTTCGGCGGACGGGAGACCCAGGGCTCGGCCCCGCGCGATCCTACCGACGTGGCGTTCGCCTTCGCCCTGCCGCTGGCCGCGTTCGGCTTCTGGGTGTTCGTGTTGTGGCCGGCAACGTTGGAGTGGGGCTGGGGCTGGCTGCCCCGCTTTCGTTTCTAAGGGATCGGAGGCGAGGAGGCAGGCAGCCACTGTTCCGTGAGCTCGGCCACCCGCTGGACAAGGACCGCCGGAGTGAACGGCTTCTGGATGAACGGCTGTTCCGGATCCAGCAGGCCCCGCCGCACGATCTCGTCGTCGGCGTAGCCGCTCATGAATATCACCCGCACGTCGGGCCGCGCCTCCCGCAGCCGCTCCGCCAGCTCGCGCCCGCTCATCCCAGGCATCGCAACATCGGTGAGCACCAGGTCGATTCCCTGCCCGGCCCGGGCCAGCAGGCTGATGGCATCCCGGCCGTCGGCCGCCTCCAACACCCGGTGGCCGGCCTGGGCGAGCGCTCGCGCCGCCATTCGACGCACCTGCGGCTCGTCCTCCACTACAAGCACCGTCCGCCCGATGACGGCCGGCGGCGCGATGGACCGAGCTGGAGCGCCGGCTTCTGTCGGGAGGTCCACCAGCGGCAGATAGACCTTCACCACTGTGCCCTGCCCCGGCTCGCTGTAGGCCCAGACGTACCCGTCCGACTGCTTCACGAAGCCATAGACCGTCGAGAGGCCGAGTCCGGTGCCTTTGCCCAGGCCCTTGGTCGTGAAGAACGGCTCGAACGCCTGGGCCAGCGTCTCCCGATCCATGCCGTGTCCAGTATCGCTCACGGCGAGCACCGCGTAGGCCCCGGGTTGAATCGCCACGCCGGGTTTGAGCCGGGCGTACGCCTCGGTGAGCACGATGGTGCCGGTCTCGATGGTGAGACGCCCGCCGCCGGGCATCGCGTCGCGCGCGTTCAAGGCCAGATTGAGCAGGGCCCGCTCCAGCTGGCCCGGATCGGCCACGATGCTCCCGGACACGTCCTGGATCCGCAGCACCACAGTGACCTCTTCGCCCATGGTCCGACGGAGCGTCGACTCCATTCCCGCCACGGTCGTGTTGAGGTCGAGCCACTGAATCTGGAGCACCTGGCGCCGGCTGAAGGCCAGGAGCTGAGTGGTGACGCTGGCGGTCCGTTCGGCCGCCCGTTGAATCTGCTCGACGTCCTCCCGCACCTCGTCCGGCAGATCGCCGCGGCCCAACAGGAAGGCGACACTTCCCAGGATGACGGACATCTGATTGTTGGCCTCGTGGGCCACCCCACCAGCGAGACGCCCCACGGCCTCCATACGCTGCGCCTGCAGCAGCCGCTCCTCGGCCACTTTCCGGTCGGTCACGTCGCGCTGGGTCCCCCAGGCGCGTACCAGGCGTCCCTGATCCAGGATGCCGACGAAGTTGTTCAGAAAGTATCGCGCCTGCCCGTGCCGATCGATCTCGTGCGACTCGGCGTCGTACAGGCGGTAGTTGGCGTCGATGAAGGCGTGCAGGAATGCGAGATTGGCGGGATCGGACCGGGGCACCAGGTCCGCCAGGGCGGTGCCGACCAGCTCGGACGCGTGCTCGAACCCGTACATGCGGGCCATCGCGTCATTGCACTCGGCCAGCCGGCCATGGGCATAGAAGCGATCGATCTGCTCGTCCGCCGAAAGGGTCACCGCCACCGGCTGGTCGAGCTCTATCCGCCAGACCCCTTCGGAGGATTGCTCGATGAACGCGCGGTAGCGTTCCTCGCTGACCCGGGCTGCCGCCTCACCCTGCTCCCGCAGCCGTGCCAGCGCGATGGTCGATTCTACTCGCGCCACCAGCTCGCGGGCAGAGAACGGCTGCACCAGATAATCGTCCGCCCCGGCCTCCAACGCCTCGATCCGCGACTGGTCACCGACCCGAGTGGAGACCAGCACCACCGGAATACGGGCCCGCAACGGATCGGTCCGGAGAGTGCGCAACAGGCCCATCCCATCGAGGCCCGGGGTATTCACATCGCTGATAATCAGATCGGGCGATTGCTCGTGCGCCGCCTGGAGGGCGGCCCGCCCGTCGGCCACGCTGGTGATGCTCCACCGGTGGCTGAGCAGCCGGGTGATGTATTCGCGGGCGTCGGGGTTGGCGTCCGCGACCAGGATCCAACCGCCGGGCGCCTCCCGGGTACGCGTGTCGTCCACCTGAGTCATCGAGGACATTCCAACAGCGAGAGTGCACAGCCGTGGGTCACTCAAAACATATCGGGCTGGGCCGATCTCCGCCGGATATCGAGTGTCTCGCCGGTCCGCCCCCGCCGCGGCTCCAGCCCGGCGAGCAGGTCCGCGATCTCCAGCAACGGAAGCTCCCAGGTGGCGCCGCCCCGGCGCACGGCCGCCCGCGGCATGCCGTAGACGACGCAGCTCGCCTCGGCTTCGGCGATGGTGAGGCCCCCGCTGCTCCGAATCGCGCACATCCCGTCCGCCCCGTCCTCACCCATGCCGGTGAGCAGAATGCCCAGGACGCTGCCGGGCCGAAGCCGTGCCGCCGAGCGCATCGTCACGTCCACGCTGGGCGTGTGCTTCGCGTCGCGGGGATCGGGCGAGAGCGTCAGGGCCAGGTTGGGACCTATCCTGAGATGCTGCCCCGCCTGCGCGATCACTACCCGGCCCGGCCGGAGCTGATCACCCTCGACCGCCTCCTCGACCTGGAGACGGCAGAGCGAGTCGAGCCGCTGCGCGAACGGCGCGGTGAATCCCTGGGGCATGTGCTGCACGATCACGATCGGCATGGGGAACTGGGTCGGCACCGACTGGAGGATGCGCTGCACCGCGGCCGGACCACCGGTGGAGGCGCCGATCACGCACAGCTCGCAGCGCCGGATCTCCTCGGCCGCCACGCTCAGCGTGTCGCTCGCGTCCGGGACCGCCGGGCGGGCAGCGCGCCGCGCGGTCGAGGCCAGCGCGTTGAGCCGGTCCACCACCTCCCGGCGCAGGATCTCCAGGTCCATGACGCTGAACCGGGTCTTGTCGATCACGTCCACCGCTCCGCCCGCCAGCGCCGCGAGGGTCGCGGCCGCGCCGGCCTGGGTATGCGCCGAGAGCATGACGACCTTGAGCGACGGCTTCCACCGAAGCAGGGCCCCGAGGACCGCGAGGCCGTCCATGCCCGGCAGACCCACGTCCAGAGTCACGAAGTCCGGGTCGGCCAAGGGAACCTTGGCGATCGCCTCTTCTCCCGACGCGGCTTCGCCCACCACGCGGAAGCCGGGCTCGGTGGCCAGCACCCGGGTGAGCGCGCGCCGCACGAAGGCTGAGTCGTCGACCAGGAAGATCCGGGTCACGTTCCCGCCGGCGTCTTCCGATAGATGACGCTGCCCATCACCACCGGCTCGAACGCGGTGCTCCGGTCGATCAGGGACTCGGAATGCCCCAGGAACAGATAGCCCCCCGGCAGCAGGCAGCGGGCGAACAGCTTGATCACGCTGTCGAACGCCGTCTCGCCGAAATAGATCAGCAGATTCCGGCAGAGGATGGCGTCATAGACGCCCCAGCCCAGCTGGCCGTTTGGCGCAAGCAGGTTGGCCTGAAAGAAGCGCAGTCCGCCACGATATCTCGGCTTTACCTGAAAGCGCCGGCCGTCCTCGACGAAGTAGCGGCGGCGCATATCGGGATCGCAGGCTCGAAGCGAGGTCTCTTCGTAGGTCGCGTCCCGTGCCTTCGCGATCCGATCGGGATTGAGATCGCAGGCGTCGATCTCCCAGCTGATCCCGGTGAGCGGCAGCCCGGCATCGTGCAGGGTCATCCCCAGGGAGTACGGCTCCTCGCCCGACGAGCAGCCGGCCGACAGGATGCGCAGCGGCCGGGCGCGGAGCGCGTCCCGCCGCTCGGGAAGTACGTGCTTGATCAGCAGGTCGAACTGGTGCGGCTCGCGGAAGAAGTAGGTCTCGTTGTTGGTCACCATCGCGGGCAGCTTGGCGAACTCGGCGTCCCGCTCCGGATGGAAGCGGAGATACTCGTAGTAGTCGCGGGGTGAATCCAGGTGCAGCTCGCGGAGCCGGGGCGCGAGCCGGCTGGCGAAGATCTCCTGCCGCACGCCCTGTAGGGTGAGGCCGAAGCGTTCCTGGATCAGATCAGTGAGCAGCTTGAAGTCGCCCGGATCGACTCCGTTCATGCGGGTATGCGCGAGACCTGTCGGGGCAGCAGCTCCAGGGAGGCCCGGGCGGTGGCCGCCACCACGGACTCGACGTCGCGGACCAGCGTGAGGAGCACCGCGCGCGTCTCGGGCGTGCCCAACCGGCCGAGTGCACGGGCGGCCTCGTTCCGGATGTTCCAGTCGGCGTCGGTGGCCAGTGGGATGAGCACCGGCAGCTGATCCACTCCGGCCACCTCCGAGAGACCTTGAGCCGCGGCACGCCGCATCTCCAGACTGGGCTCGGCCAGCCGTTCCCGGAGGAAGCTGGTGATCCAGGGCGGGGCGATGCGGATGAGCGACCAGACGACCTGCAGCTGCTCGTGCGGCCCACAGCGGGAATAGAGACTCCTGAGCGGCTCCGCCGCGCTGGGCGCCCGGCAGTGCCCCAGCGCGCGGATGACGTGGAAGCGAAGCGAGTCGGCCGTGCCGAGCAGCACCACCATGGTGGCGACGGAACGCTCCCCGCCCCGGTGCACCAGCAGCTCCAGCGCCTGACGCTGGATCGGCACGTGCCGGTCGGCGAGGGCCCGAAGCAGGATCACGTCCACCGCCGAGCCTGGAATCTGGGCCGCCGCGCGAAGGGCGGCGCCGCGCACCACCGGATTCCGCGACTCGGTGAGCCGCACGACCCGCGCCTCCAGAGCCTGGACCGGGCGGCGCGACAGGACATCGAGCGCGTGCGCCGCCACGGCTTCGTCCGTGTCCGGCTGGAGGCAGTCATCCAGCTCGCCCAGCGCCTCGACGCTCAACTGCGCCAACGCCTGGGCCGCCGCGGCCTGCTCCAGAGTCTCGCCTCGCCGGAGCCGCTCGATCAGCAGCGGTGCCACCGCATCCAGGCCGATGTAGCCCAGCGCGTGGCAGGCCGCGGCGCGAACGTGCGCGTGAGAATCGCTCAGCTGGACGATGACCCGGGAGAGGTCGCCTTCGCCGAAGGCGGCCACCCGGAGGGCGCCGCAGCGGACGTCCGGGTCGGGCTGCTCGAGCAGCTGCTCGATGCGGACACTGATTCCGTCGGGGAAGCGGCGGAAGAGCCCTTCGATCCACGCTGCCTCATCGTCGATCGCGAGCCGAGCCAGCAGCGGTGGCTCCAGCTCCTCGATCCCCGCCGCCGCCACCAGCGCCGTTGCCGCCCGGAACAGGCTCTCGGCCTCGCCGCCGTCGTCGACGATCGCGATCGGGCTCACCATGCCCTTGAGATACTCGACCATCTCCTCCGCTGCCTCGCCCAGCTCGGCCCGTGCCCGCATCGCCGCGGGTGCCGGATCCGGGTGCAGCTCGATCACCACGCCGAGCGCCAGCAGGAGCGGATCGCGGAGAGCCCGTTCCCGCACTTTGGGCAGCAGCACCAGCAGCGGCTCCAGCGATTCGGGCGCCGCAATTCTCCGGACGGCCTGCACGGCGGGCTCGGCGAGCACCGAGTCGGGCACCAGCGCCATGAGTGGGCGGACGGCCCGGGTATCACCGATCTCGCCCAGCGCAGCAATGGCGGCGAGCTGTAGCCAGAGGTCACCGCCGAGCAGCATGATCAGGTGGGGCACCGCGGTCTGGACCCGAAGCCGCCCGGCGGCCTCGACCGCCGCCTGGGCCACATTGAGATCGGGGTGGTGCAGCAGCGGCAAGATGGCGGACCCGGCCGACGCGTCGCCGATCCGGGAGAGGCTCTGCAGGGCGAACATCGCCAGCTCGGCGTCGCCCCGGGCGAGCATGCTGGTGAGGTGGGGGACCGCGTAGGGCCCCTGGCGCTCCAGCGCGGCGAGCCCGGCGTTCCGGCGCACCGCGTTCTCGCCATCCGCTACCAGCTCGGCCAGGACCGCCGGCTCGACATAGCGGGCGGCCAGCCGGATGGCGCGCTCCCGGACCGCGAGGGTCTCGTCTTCCAGCGCGGCGAGAATCGCGTGCTCTGCGTCTGGACCTTTGGCGGCTGCCTCGAGCCGGTCCAGACGCTCCATTGGGGTCGGCATCCGAAGTCTCAGACCTGGAAGAGGGCGACGCGCTGGCGCAGCGCGTCGGATTCGCCGGCCAAGCTCTTTGCAGCGTCGTTCATCTGCTCCACCGCGACCAGATTCTGCCGGGACACAACCGCGATCGCCTCCACTGCCTTGACCACCATCTCGCCTCCTCGCCGCTGCTCCGCCACTGCTTCGGACATCTGATGGGTCAACTGGTTCATCTTCTGTGACGCGGCGCTGATCTCCTGGGCGCCCGCGGCATTCTCCGAGATCGATCCCGCGATCTGGCGGGCCAGCGTCGACATCTCCCCCACCGTGCCGAGCACCGTCTTGGCGTCGGCGGCCTGCGCGTCCGCGGCGCGAGCCACCTCCGCCACCAGGCCGGAGGTCTTGCCGATCGACTCCACGATGCCGGCCAGCACGTGCTCCATCAGGCTGACGGCGCGCTTGGTGTCCTTCTGCACGGTCTCGATCACGCCGCCGATCTCCTGCGTCGCCAGGACCGACCGCTCGGCCAGCCGGCGCACTTCGTCCGCCACCACGGCGAACCCCTTCCCCGCGTCGCCGGCCCGGGCCGCCTCGATCGCGGCGTTGAGCGCCAGCAGGTTGGTCTGGTCGGCGATTCCCTCGATCACCTTCACGATCTTCCCGATCTCGTCGGACCGCTCGCCGATCGAGGAGATCGACTCCTGCAGCCGCTCGCCGTTCTGCCGGGTGTCGGCCACCGACTGCTGGCTCACCTGGTCCACCTGGTGTACCCGTGCGGCGATCGCCCCCACGTTCTGGATCATGGTGCTGAGCGTGCCGGTGGCCTCCTCTACCGCTCCCAGCAGCACCTCCCCGTTCTGGGCCGTCTGCGCCAGCGTGGCGCTCATCTCCTGAATGGAGGCGGAGGTCTGGTCCACATTGGCCGCGAGCGCCTCCGCGCTCCGGGCCAGGTGCTGCATCTGGGACGCGATCTCCACCATCGTGGACGAGGTCTCCTCGGTCGAGCTGGACTGCATCTCCGCGCCCTTGGCCATCTGAGTCGAGGACGCCGAGATCTCTTCGGCCGAGGTGGCGACGGTGCGGGAGGAGACCGCGATCTGGGTGGCGATCTCCCGCAGGTTCTTCACCATCTGCCGCATCGAGTGTTCCAGCCAGCCGATCTCGTCCCGGGACTGGCTACGGACATCGGTGGTCAGGTCGCCCTTGGAGACCTGCTCTGCCAGGACCCCGAGATTGGTGAGCGGGTCGGCGATCAGCCGGGCGAGCGCGAGGGCCAGCCCGACCCCCGCCGCGATGGTGACGGCCAGCACGAGGAGGATGGCCGAGCGCGAGTCGCGGAAGATCTGCTGGGCCACGGCCGGTTCGGCGCCCAGACCGCTCATCCGCTCGAGGGCGCGGATCGCCTGCCATCCGAGGACCGAAGCGAGCACCAGCACCGCGGCGAATGCGGTGAGGATCTTTCGTCGGATGGTCCAGTCTTTGACCGTCTGTTGCAGGCTCGGCATCGTTGCACCCGTCGTTGGGAGACCCGGAGGGCCGGGTTCAGGGACCTAGGCGTTGAGCAGCAGCACCTTGTCGAGATCGAGCAGAATGATCAGCCGGGAGTTCCACCGCGCCACACCGCTGAGGTAGTCCGCCTCGGCGGAGATCACTTCGTCCGGTGCGGGAACCACGCTCTCCGCCGGCACCTTGGTCACCTGGGACACCCGGTCCACCAGGAGCCCGAGCACCCGGCCCAGCACGTCGACAACGACAATGCGGGAGGACGGAGTGATGACCGCGGGCTCGAGCCCGAGCCGGCTCCGGATTTCCACCACGGCGAGCACCCGGCCCCGGAGGTTGGTCACCCCCCGCACATACGGCGGCGCCTGGGGTACCCGGGTGATATCGCTCACCCGGGTTACCTCACGGACCTGCGCCACGGGCACGCCGAACTCCTCGCCGTCGAGCGCGAAGGTCACCAGGTGAAGCTCCGGCTTGGGGGCGGGCTCCGCCGCTGCCGCGGCCACCTCCAGCGTGTCCGCGAATCCCAGCAGGCGCTCCCGAACCGATCGATCGTCAACTGGCACGGCGGGCTCCATCGAGTATGCGCACCACGTCCAGGATGCAGGCCACCCGCCCGTCTCCCAGAATGGTCGTTCCGGAGACCACGTCCGGGCGGCCGAGCGCGGGGTCGAGTCCCTTCACCACGATGTCCTGATGCCCGACCAGGCGGTCCACCAGCAGGCCCCGCCGCTTGGCGCCAGCGGTCATGACCACGTAGAACCGCCGGGGCGTCCGCGCCGGCGGATGGGTCCCCAGCACGGCACCACCATCGGCCACATGGATCAGCCCGCCGCGCCATTGCGTCACCCCGCGCTGGTTGATCTCCCGGATCGACTGCGGCTCGACCTGCACCGTCTCGGCCACGTGGGTGAGCGGCACCGCGTAGCGCTCGCGGTCGACCTCGACGATCAGCGAGCGCACGATGGCTAGGGTCAACGGCAGGCTGAGCCGGAATGCGGTGCCCCGCCCGGCCTGGCTCTCGACTTCGATGGTGCCACCCAGCGTGTGGATCGACCCGGCGACGACATCCAGGCCCACCCCCCGGCCGGCACGCGTCGAGAGCTGCTCCGCGGTCGAGAGTCCTGGCACGAAGATCAGGCTGTGCAGGTCGGCCGGATCGCTGGTCCGTCCGTCCAGCCCCAGCTCGTCGGCCCGGGCACGGATCGCGGCCTCGTCGAGCCCTCGGCCATCGTCCGATAAGGTGATCACCACCCGTCCCGAGACCGACGCCGCCTCCAGACGGAGCAACCCCTCGCCCGGCTTACCGGCTCCGGTTCGCTGATCAGGCCGCTCGATCCCGTGCACTACGGCATTACTCACCAGGTGGAGCAGCGGCTCGCTCAAGCGGTCGAGTACCGCCTTGTCGAGCCTGGTCTCGCCCCCGCCGAGCAGCAGCCGGGCGCGCTTTCCTTCGGCGTGGGCGACGTCGCGCACCATCCGAGGGAAGCGATTGAAAACCGTGGAGACCGGCAGGAGGCGGGTCTCCATCAGGGTGGCCTCCAGCCGCTTGAGGGTCTTCTCCAGCGACACCACCGTCTGGTCCAGCTCGGCCAGCTCCACGCAGGCTCCGACCCGCCGGACCAGCCGCCGGTAGACCTCCGCGAGGGCTGAGTGCTGGATCAGCCCCTCGCCGAGCACCTCGAGCAGGGCGTCGAGCCGGCGGAAATCCACCCGGACAACGTTTCCGGCCGCATCCGCAATGGCGGGGGCCCGCGCGGCCGAGCGGCGCTCGCCGCGGCGGCGCTCGGCGCTCAGCCCGGGCTGCTCGTGCGCTCCCGCGGCCAGAAAGCCACGCACTCGGGCCACGAATTCTGCCGCGGCGTCGGGATCGGTCTCGCTGGAGGCGCCGCGAATCAGATCCGCCAGGAGCCCGCTTCCAGTCACCAACAGGGCTGCGGCCTCGTCGTCCTGGTGTGCCGGCATGCGCGCCAGGAAGGCGCAGGCGTCCTCCAGCGCGTGCGCGAGGTCCTGCATCGGCGTGAGCCCCATCAACGCCGAGTTGCCTTTGACGGTGTGGAGACCACCCTTGACCGAAGCCAGCAGCTCGTCGCCGGACTCGCCGGCGCGCCAGCGACGCTCCAACTCGACGAAGGTGTCTCCCACCTGCTCTGCCAGCGGCAGACACTCGACGATGTACTCGCTGAGCAGCTCCCCGAACGGGGCCTCGTCCAGGCTCACGGCCGGGTGGGCGTCCGGGCACGGGCGAGCTCCACCAGCCGCTCGACGTCAGCCGGCTGAAACGGCTTCCGCAGATAGTCCCAGGCACCGGCGTCGCGTCCGCGAACCTCGTCGTCCTTGCTGTCCTCGGTGGTGACCAGCGCGATCGGGATGTGCGGGTGAATGTCCTCCGCATGGCGGCGGGCGAGCAGTTCCAGCCCGTTCATCTCCGGCATGTTGAGGTCCAGCAGGACCAGCGTGAGCTCCGGATGTGCCGCAAGCAGGCTGAGGCCTTCCCGGCCGTTATCCGCATAGTGCACCGTGCTGCCCGCCAGCCGGCCGCGCGAGAAGATCAGCTGGTACATCTGCTGGACCAACTTCGAGTCGTCGATGACGAGAAAGGAATCCGGCATGCACCACCCGGGCGGTGAGTCGGTGAGCTAACGCGTTGAAAACGAGGTGCCGGTGAGGGCGAGACGGGTAGTGCAAGAGGCAGACCTGCCGGGGGACGGTGCAGTAAGTGGCGCTATGTCAAAGCCTTGCACGTAACAACGACATTAGGAGAGCGGCGTGGGTGCGGTCATCTCCAAGGTTTGGCGGGATTTGCAAGCGGAACGGCCGGACCGCCATCAGCGCCGCGAATCCCTGGCGCGTTACCTCTCGTCAGCCACGGAGCTAGCAGGCTTCCGGCATCTCCACTTACGGCCGAAGAACGCGGCGATCCAGACGCAGGGCACCAGGCAGGCCGCCAAGCCGATGATGGGTAACACGCCAGCGCTCCCGCCTTGGTCGCCACCGATCCACAGCTCGGCGGCGAGAAACTTCCGGACACCCTCCCGGCCCGTCAGGGTCAGCCAGAGGGGACCGTGGCCGGGGCTCAACTCGATGGTGAACCGAAGGAACGGGCAGCATAGCCGCTCCCGGCTCACGAAAGCCGCAACCGCGCCGATGTGCTCCGGGGCAAACCGGAACCTGTACCCGTCCGGCAGCGGGAGGATCTCGTCGGCCAGTACGTGCAGCAGCCGTGCGGTGGCGGCGGCGTGCTTGACTCTCTGCGCGAGAGGTATGGCCGTCAAGTCGCACGCCAGGGGCACATCTGGCGGACCCGGATCGAACACTGAGCCGGATGAATGGGACATGGTGGCCTTCCGCGGTGAGGGTGCCGGCCTGTGGCCGTCGCTGCTCAGTCGATAGGTTACGACTTCGAGTGCACTCGAAGTCAAGAGGAGGTCGGGTGGTGGACCTGCGAATTGGCGAGGTGGTGGAGCGGACCGGAATCCCGGCCTCGACGCTCCGCTACTACGAGAGCGTGGGCGTCCTGCCGAGTCCGAAACGCGTCGGCGGCCGCCGGCGGTACGACCCGGGAGTGATTCAGCTGCTCGCGTTGCTGCGCTTCGCGCGCGAGGCTGGCTTCACCGTGGCCGAGATGCGGACGCTGCTGCATGGGATGCAGCTCGAGGCTCGACCTTCCGAGCGCTGGGCGATACTCACCCGCCAGAAGCTGCGCGAGCTGGACGAGGTGATCTCCCGCGCCGAGGCGATGAAGCGGCTCTTGGAAGCCGGCCTTCGCTGCGGGTGCCTGCGGCTGGAGGACTGTGAGATCGTCACCGGGCGGCTGAGCTTGCCGGAGGCGGCTGTCCGGAAATAGCTTGTCCCTGCCTGGGCGTGGTGGCCGAGTGGTTGAAGGCAGCGGTCTTGAAAACCGCCAAGGGCGAAAGTCCTTCGTGAGTTCGAATCTCACCCACGCCGCTGCATCGCACCCCAAAACCTCACGGTTTGGACCCCGCCGGCTGCGCGGCACCCCGGACCGCCACGGCGTCGATGGTAAACGTCACCTTGTCCGCTACCTTGACGCTCCCAGCCGGCCCCCCGCTGTACGGCTTGATCCCGAAATCCGTCTGCTTGATCGAGAAGCTGCCTTTCGCACGCAGGGTGTCGGCCCCCGGCTTGACCACGAGATCGACCGGCACGTCATGGGTCTGGCCGACCAGGGTGAGCGCTCCCACCAGATGAAAGCCATTCGCCGTAGGAGTCACTTCTTTCGACACCAGCCGGATCTCCGGATACTGGTCGGGGTGCAGCACCTCGCTGCGCATGGCGGCGGTCACCTTGCGAATTTCGGCGGTGTCCGGAGGGGTGAGCACCACTAGACTGTCGGTCTGGACGATGATCCGCAGGTGAGAGCTGGCAGGTGACTTGGGGTAGTACACCACGTCTCCGGCGAACGCGCGAGCCCGAATCACATGGCTGTGCCCCGCAAAGCCGAACAGCCCCGCCTTCCCGGTCTTGACCTCGAGGCGACTGCCGGGATCGAGGCGGTACACCACCGAGTCGCCCTCCGGCACCTGTTGGCCCTGAGCCAGTGCAGGCCGCACGACCAGGAGTGCCACGCACACCAGGAGCTGGATGTACCCCATATGCTCTTCCGACGAGGACCGAAGTAATCTGTGGATTGAGGGGAGGCCGGCGCCGTGCTCAGTACGAGGGAATGGCTCGGCGCGAGGCGGCCACCGGCGCAGGGTAATCCACCCACCGGGTCCGGGCGCGCCGGCGAAGGGCCATCTCCGGGGCGCCACCCCGAAACTCGAACACATCATCGGCCAGGAGACGCTGCCTCGACTGCGCCATCGCGCCTCCCGCCAGCGCCTGAGCCTCTGCCGCGATGCGGAATGCCGGGACCCATTCGCCGACGGGCACGCCTGGATACCGATCGGCGCCCTCGGGCCGGAGTCGAGCCTCGCGAATGCTCATCATTGCCAGCTCCAGGGAGAAGTCTTTCGAGAAGAAGGGGGCCTCAGTGCCAGGCGTCAAGAGCCGCGCCTGTCACAATCTCCGGCTCCGCCCGAGCGATCCTCAAGTATTTTACCGGTGGGACCAGACGACCAGATCGAGGACTCGAGACAGCCATGATGCGCCTGCTCATCGTGCGACATGCCATCGCGGAAGACCGGAAGACCTTCGCCCGGACCGGGAAGAAGGATGCGCTGAGACCGCTCACCCGATACGGGCGCACCCAGATGCGCCTGGGAGCCAGGGGCCTCTGCCGTATCCTTCCATCAGTCGATGTCGTGGGCACCAGCCCGCTCACGCGCACGGTCCAGACGGCAGAGATCCTTACCGAGGCCTATGACGATCCGCCGCTGATCAGCGTCCCCGCCCTCGACCATGCCCCCGACCCGCTCGAGTTCGTTCACTGGCTGCAGCGTCATCGGCGCGAGGAGGTCGTGGCCGCGGTGGGACACGAGATGCATCTGGTTTCGCTCATCAGCGTGCTGCTGAGCGGGCGGCGCGGCCAGTTCGTGCTCCTCAAAAAGGGCGGCGCGTGCCTCCTGCTGTTCGAAGGGACGGTGCGCCCCGGGCGAGCCAAGCTGATCTGGTCCCTCTCACCTGCGCACCTCCGCGCGCTGGGAGGTAGCCCATGAATCTGCCGGCGAGCGCGCTGCAGCACCCCGCCTCGGAGGTGGCCCGCCAGTTGGCCCTCGGGCTGCTGGCCGAAGCGGGGCAAGCACGCGATCGGCTCAACCAGCCAGGTGATACCGAGGCGCTGCATGATTTCCGGGTCGGCCTCCGCCGGGTGCGGAGCGTGCTGCGGGCCTACCGCCCCTGCGTCGAGGACAGCGTCGGCCGGAAATTGCGTCGCCGGCTCAAGCGGCTGGCGCAGGCCTCCGGTGCCAGCCGGGATCTCCAGGTGCACCTCGCCTGGCTGGCGCAGCAGAAACCCACCCTCCGCTATATGCAACGCGTCGGCCTCGCCTGGCTCATGCGCCGGCTCCGCACCGCCAAGCGTGCGGCCGACGCCGGGTTGTCCGACCAGGTCGCGCGCCGTTTTCCCGCGATCAGGCAGCGCCTGGAGCAACGGCTGACCAAGTATACCGTCACGGTCGGTATCGGCGGACTCGATCGGGAGCCGACCTACGCCGCCGTGACCACCGGACTCCTGCTGGAGCACGCCGAGGAGGTGAAGCGCCGGCTCGGGCAGGTGAAGTCGCTCGCCGATCAGACGGAGGCCCATCAGGCACGGATTCAGGCCAAGCGGTTGCGCTATCTGCTGGAGCCGGTAGTGGGCCTGTTCGCCGATGGCGAGGAGCTGCTGGCTCGGCTCAAGGCGCTGCAGGACACCCTGGGCGAGCTACACGACGCGCACGTCTTCTCTCAGGAGATCGGCAGCGCCATCGGGGACGCCGCCGCGGAGGACGCTCGCCGGCTTTCCGAGGCGGTGCTCGCGGGCGCGTCGACGCCGCAGGCGCTCCGGCGGCTGCGCCGCCGCGATCCCCGATCGGGAATGCTGGAGATCACCACCCGTCTGCGCGACCGCAGCGACCAGGCCTTCGCACGGCTGCAGGAGTCGGGCTGGCTGGCCGACGGCGCGGACGGCTTCTTCGAGCGATTGACGGCATTCGCCCATCGGTTGGCGAGCACGGGAGACGAGCACACCGAGATCGAGCGGAAGTACCTGCTCAGCGGGCTCCCCGCCACAGCGCTGGATCTGCCCTCCGACGAGATGGCGCAGGGCTACCTGCCGGGCGACCGGCTCACCGAACGCCTGCGCCACGTCACCTCGGCCGATGGCGAGCGCTGGTATCGCACCGTGAAGGCGGGAACTGGCGTGCGGCGCATCGAGATCGAGGAGGAGACGTCGCGCGAGCTGTTCGACGGGTTGTGGCCGTTCACGGTCGGGCATCGGCTGATGAAGAAACGGCGGCGGGTGGAGCAGGGCGGCGTGGCCTGGGAGATCGACGAGTTCTGCGACCGGGATCTGGTGCTGGCGGAGATCGAGCTCCCTTCCGAGAGCACGGTGGTGACGCCGCCCGACTGGCTCAAGCCGTACCTGGTGCGCGAAGTGACAGGAGAGCCGGAGTACCAGAACTACACGCTCGCTAGATAGCGAGCTTGATCGAGGGATATGTCGCTGCCGTTTCGAGAGGGCCGGCTTCGGCCGAGGTTCGCCGCGCTCTACCCCGACCTGACGCCAGGCGCGTGGGTGCCGGCGTGTACCTTGAGGGAGTTCGTTCTGGAGCGCGGGCTGTACCAGCGCCGGGTGAGCCGTCCTGGGGAGGACAGGATGACCGGCTCGGCGACCTGCCTCCCTGAGGTTCTCTATTTCTCCGTCCCGAGGGCTCGCCACTCCCGCCTGAGCGCCTCAGCCATCGCCGACGGAATGGGAATCTCCCGGTAGAGCTCCGCCGCGGCCCCCTCGATGGGCATGCCGAGCCGCCGGCGCGCCTCTTCAACCGGCAACTCCCAGAGCTGGTCGACCGGCATGGTGAAGAGATCGGTGAGGCGGGTGCGCTCAGCATAGCGATAGGCGCGGTTGAAGAGGCCCAGCCGGATCCCGCGAAAGACCTGCCGGAAAGACGCGATTCTCCGCGCGCATTCGAGGAACGCGCCCCCGTAGAACAGGACCCAGCCCACCCACCGGGGCACGCCGCGAGAAGCGAAGTAGAGGCCCTGCTCCACCGCTTCCCCGGCGAGCAGCACCAGCGGCGGCTCGTCATGGGTGAAGGTGGTGCCGGTGAGCACGTGCGAGGCGTCGTGGACCAGGTAGATCTGCTCCGGCGGCCGGGACCCGTTGATCAGCCGCCGAAAGACCTTGAGAAACGCCGGCTTGGCGGGAATCGGCAGCCCCACGTACCCGTTCACGTCGCGGAACCGCTGGACGGCCGTGCCGAGCGGCAGCTCGGCGCGATCCGCCTCCCAGGGGTAGGACGACAGCAGCAGCGTCGCAGCCGTGTCCGGACCGGACGCAGCGGTCGGGCGAACCGGCGCGAGCCGGGAGCTCATCCCGCGCTCCTGGCCAGCGCGCCTCCGGGCTCCGGGCGGCGGTCGGACAGCTCCGCCTCGAGATCCGCCGCGGACCGGCCGCCGATGTACCGGCGGTACCACACCTCGGCGCTCAGCAGCAGCCAGATCCGGTTGCCGTGATCCCGCCGGCGATTCAGGTGCTCATCCACCAGCTGCTGGACGCGCGACGCCTGGAGATAGCCGTCCCGCACCAGCTCGCTCCGGAAGAGGAGCCGCGGGGCGAGGGTGCGCACCTCTTCCTCCATGATGTACATGAGCGGCGACGCGAATCCCTGCTTCTTCCGCCGCAGCACCGCGGCCGGCAGATAGCGTTCCGCCAGTCGTCGCTCCAGATAACGAAGCCGGTTGCCCCGGACCTTGAGCTCGGTCGGGACCCGGGCCATGAACTCCGTCATCCGGGGATCGAGGAACGGCGACCGGGACTCCAGGCTGTACGCCATCGTCGCGCGGTCGAGGATCATGAGCGACTGGCCCGGCAGCCGCGACATGGTGTCCACGTACAGCATGCGGTCCAGCGGCGCGTCGGCCTGCGTCGTGGCGTACAGGTCCAGCAGGCAGGCGTCCGGGCGCCGGCTCCCCAAGGTCGCCCGGTACTCGGGCGTGTACAGCTCGGCCCGGTGCGCCTGGTTGAACCAGAAGAACTGCAGGCTCTCGGAGTACCGGTCGCCTCCGGTCTTCCTCGCCATCTGGTCCACCCAGCGCAGCTTGTGGGTCAGGCTCTTGAAGGTGAACTGGTCGGGCAGCCGGCGGAGGACTTGATCGGCCACCAGATCCCGCACCACCTCGGGCACGGCGCCGTAGGCGTCCAGCCAGCGGCCGGCCGCGTACCGGTCGTATCCGCCGAAGAGCTCGTCGCCGCCATCACCGCCCAGGACAACTTTCACCTCCCGCGCGGTCATCTGTGCCAGATGCAGCAGGCAGATCGACAGCGGATCGGCCGGCTCGTCGAGGGCGGAGATGAGGCGTGGGAGATCGTCCACGACGCTGGGGGTGACTTCCTGGGCGAAATGCCTCGTCTCGTAACGCGCCGCCACGGCCGCGGCGGCCGGGAGCTCGTTCAGGTCCCGGTAGGGGATGCCCATCGAGAAGGTGCGGAGCTCGGGCCCCAGGACCTTGGCCGCGTACGAGGCGATCAGCGTCGAGTCCAGCCCGCCGCTGAGGAAGGCCCCGACCGGCACGTCGCTGGTGAGGTGGAGCCGCACCGTCTCCGCCAGCAGTCCGTCGATCCGCTCGAGGATCTCCGCCTCGGAATAGGTCCACTTGGAGCCGTACGGCAGGTCCCAGTAGCGCTCGATGCGTGAGACGCCGTTCTCCCAGACCAGGAAATGCGCCGGCGGGAGCGACCGGACGCGCTGAAAGAACGTGTCCGGCGGCTGCACGAAGCGCAGCGTGAGATACTGGTCCAGCGCGAACGGGTCCAGCGCCGCGAGCCCGGGATCATCGGCCAGGAGCGCCTTGATCTCCGAGGCGAAGGTGATCCGTCCGCCGTCTTCGGTGTAGAACAGCGGTTTCTGGCCGAAGTGGTCCCGGGCGAGCAGCAGTCGGCGCCGGCGGCGGTCCCAGATCGCGAAGGCGAACATGCCGCGAAGCCGCTGCAGCATGCGCTCGCCTTCCTCCTCGTAGAGATGCACCAGCACTTCGGTGTCGGCTCGGCTGCGGAACTGGTGACCCCGTGCCGCGAGCTCCTGGTGCAGGCTCTCGTGGTTGTAGATCTCTCCGTTGAAGACCACCACCACGCTGCCATCCTCGTTGGTCAGCGGCTGGTGCCCGCCGGCGATATCGATGATGCTGAGCCGGCGCATCCCCAGCCCCACGCCGCCCTCGACGAAAGCGCCCCAGTCGTCGGGCCCCCGATGTGCGATCGCGTCGCACATCCGGATGATCTCCGCCTCGACGATGGGGTCCGGGCCGAGTTTGCCGGCGATGCCGCACATATCAGGCGGCCCGCTTGCCCCAGGCTACCATCATGTAGCCCGGGGAGAAGGGGATCAGGTTGTCCAGCAGGGTCCACGCACGGAGGGCCGGGTACACCGCCGAATAAACTTTATAGGCCGTGCCCACCCGATTCAGCGCCTCCGCCGACATCGGCGCGGTGTCGCCGTGGAAATCCTGCTCCTCGCTCTGCTTGCCTTTGGCCGATTTCCGGTGGTAGGCGTAGTTGAGCAGGTCCTCCAGCGACTCGGTAAAGAGGCGGCAGTAGTCGTCCTGGCCCTGGACCACGAGCCCGTGGCGCTGCATCAGGGCCCCGGCCGCCGCGGGCGGATAGCCGTCCCGCGCATGCCCGAATCCCTCCCGATCGGCGGTGAAGCCCAGCATGCGCTTGAGGGCGAATCCGGGGCGGCCGGTCTCTCCCTTGGGTGCCATGAAGAGGAAATCCCCGCCCGGCTTCAGCACCCGTACCATCTCGGCGAAGAAGGTCTCGTCATCCTCGATGTGCTCCAGGAAGTTGATCGCCGCGACCAGATCGAACGCCCCGCTCCGAAAGGGGAGCTCGCGCTCGGTGATCTGGAGCACGCGGTCTCCCACCAACTGGCGGGCGGAGCGGGCATGGTCCCGCTCGAAGTCGCAGCTGACCCAGGTGCCGCCGCGCTCCCGGAGGAAATGCGAGGTGAGCCCCGTCCCGCAGCCGAGCTCCAGGCAGAGCCGCCCCTGCACCGGCGGCAGGTGCCGCAGCAGGGCCTCGACCGTGAGCTTCTTCTTGAGGGACCGGCGGTACAGTTGCAACTGCCAAGGCTCAGCCACGCGCGACCTCTTGGTTGATCTCGAATGATAGCATGCCACCATGGCGGACCCCGCCCCGCCTCCCGAACCGCGCTCCTACCCCAACGCCCCCGATCGCCTGTAGTCCTCCAAGGTTCTCCGCACCCCGTCCGGCAGCTCCACCTTCGGCGCCCAGCCAAGCACTCGTCGCGCGCGCGAGGTGTCGAACTCCGAGTCGGAGCGGAAGAAATCCATGCGCCGCCGGTAGATCGGGGGATCCAGGTGAAGCAGCCGGCAGGCATCCTCGACCGCGGCCGACAATGCCAGCATCGGGGCGAGGGGCAGCCGGATGCCGAACCGCGCAACGCCGGTCTCCCGGCGCACCAGCTCGATCAGCTCCCGCAGGGTGCAGGGGTGCGGCCCGGCCAGAATGAGCGCCTCGCCCAGCGCCTCAGGCCGCTCGCACGCCAGGAAGAAAGCCGACACGACATCGTCCACGTAGATCATGTGACGGCGTCCGTCGCCCGAGCCGAAGAGCGGGAACCTGCCCCGGCTCACACCCCCGAAGAGCTTGAGCAGCCGGTGGTCCCGCGGGCCGTAGACATCGGCGGGCCGAAGGATCACGAACGGCAGACCGCGTGGCGGCGCCAGCTCGCGCACCATCCGCTCGGCGGCCACCTTGGTCCGCTCGTACACGTTGCCCGGGGCGAGCGGCGAGTCTTCCCGAGTGACGCCCGGCACCCGATGCCCGTAGATCCCGATCGTGCTGCAGTACACGAACCGCTCTACCCGCCCTTCCGCCGCGGCCCCCAGCAGCCGGCGGGTTCCCTCGAGATTCACCGCCTCGAAGAACTCGTCCGTCTTGCCGCCTTCCCGCATCGCGACGGCGAGATGGAAGATGTGGGTGGCCCCGCGGACCGCACGGCCGCAGAGCTCGGCGTCGGTGATGCTTCCCGGGATCACCTCGACGCCCTGCTTCGCAAGGCGGTCGGCGTTGGCGCGCTCTTCCGGGCGGTCGGTCAGACCGAGCACCGCCACCTCAGCCCCGCGTCGCCGCCCTTCCTCCGCCAGATGGGACCCGATGAATCCGGTGCCCCCGGTGACCAACAACCTCATCCGAACCGGTCCGCGAGTGCTTGGGTAATCCGCTCGCTGGCGTGGCCGTCCCCGTAGGGATTCACCGCGTTGGCCATCCGGTCGTAGGCGGCCGCCGAGGTCAGGAGCTCGCTCGCCACCGCGACGATGCGCGTCTGGTCGGTGCCCACCACCACGGCCGTTCCGGCCGCCACCCCCTCGGGACGCTCGGTCACCTCCCGAAGCACCAGGACGGGCTTTCCGAGCGTGGGGGCTTCCTCCTGGACGCCACCACTGTCGGTCAGGATCAGGTGGGACCGCGCCATCAGGTGAACGAACTCCACGTAGTCTACCGGATCGATCAGATGCATTCCGGGCACCTCGCGGAGCAGCTCCTCCACCGTCCCTTTGACCTCGGGATTGGGATGGACCGGAAGCACGAACTGCAGGTCGGGAAAGCGGCAGGCCAGCTCCCGGACGGCCGCACAGGTGGAGCGGAGCGGCGCGCCGAAGCTCTCGCGCCGGTGCGTCGTGATCAGCACCAGCCGCCGCCCGGAATCCAGCCCCTCGAGCGCCGGCGTCCGAAAGCGGTAGTCCGGCCGGACCGTCTGCAGCAGCGCGTCGATGACCGTGTTGCCCGTGAGGTGCACGTCATCCGCCGGCACGCCCTCCGCGAGCAGCTGGTCATGGGCCTGGGCCGTGGGGGCAAAGTGGATGCTCGCGAGACGGGTGGTGAGCACCCGGTTCATCTCTTCGGGAAACGGCTGCCAGCGGTCGCCCGTGCGGAGCCCCGCCTCCACGTGCCCGGAAGGGATCCGCTCGAGATACGCCGCGAACGCCCCGGCGAAGCTGGTCATGGTGTCGCCCTGGACCAGCAGAATGTCGGGGCGAACCCGGCGGAGCAGCCGCGGAAGGCCCTCGAGCACCCGTGCGGTGATCTCGGCCGGCGTCTGGCCGCGCGTCATCAGATCGAGGTCGTGATCGGCCTGGAGACCGAAGACGCTGAGCACCTGATCCAACATCTCGCGGTGCTGGGCCGACACGCAGACCAGGCTCTCGAACCGGCCGGGGGCCGCCTGGAGCGCGCGCACCACCGGCGCCATCTTGATGGCCTCCGGCCTGGTGCCGAAGACGCTCAAGACCCGGATCATCGGGTGGGGACGGCGACCTGCAATCGCTTGGCCAGCGCCTGCATGGTCACGAAACGGAAGCCTCGCTCGATCACCGTGGCGAAGACCTTGCGCAGGATCGCCTCACGCACGCCCTCATAGCAGGGGTGCCCGTAGAGGATGACCAGCTCGTTGGCGTCCAGGTGCTCGCTCAATTGGCGCAGCACCACGGCTTCCGGCGTTCCCTTGGCGCCGTGATACTCCAGGAAGGGGATGGTACGAGGGCCCGAGAGCGTCACCGGGATGGTCCAGTGGCGCAACGGACGACCGCCCGCCTCCGCCCGATGCGGCGCGCCCCCGATGCCGTCACCGTTATAGAGAAAGCCCAGGCGGTCGAGCAGCAGCATCACCCGCTCATCGGAATAGAAGCCGGGCGAGGAGAAGCCGGCCGGGCGTCCGAAGTGGCGCAGGAAGTGTTCGTACGACTCCTCCACGTCGGACTGGAGCACACGGTCCGGCAGCTCGCCGAATCGGCGGCTCCAGATCACATGGTCCATCCCGCCGTGCAGTCCGAGCTCGTGACCCTCCGCCTGGGTGGCGTGGAGCACGGGCACGAAGCTGAGGCCGACCGGACGGCTCAGGGCGGTCTCGACCAGGAATCGAGGCCATCCTGTCTTCTTTATGAGGTGCACCGCCTCGCGGTCGGCCAGTTTGGCCTTGGAGCGCGTGATCCCCGTCCCCAGCCATTCCCTGAGGTTGGTGGACCGGCCCATGTTGACGAAGAAGGTGTTGGACACACCGAAGTCGCGGCACACCGCGCGGATCCGAGGCAATCCATCAGTCACGCAGACCCGGTGGTCCACGTCCCAGCGAAACACGAAGAGGCGATCGCTCACCGGCGTGCCCCGGCTCCCACTTCACGATAGATCTCCTCGAACTGCGCCGCGGTGCGATCCCAGTCGAACAACCGCAACGCGCGCTCCCGTCCCGCCTGCCCCATTCGCATGCGGCGCTCCGGATCGGCCAGCAGCGAGCCGATGGCCGCGGCGAGCGCGGCGCTGTTGCCGCGGGGGACCACCAGGCCGGTGACCCCGTCCTCGACCACCTCGGGCAGGCCGCCGGCATCACTGGCGACGACCGGCGTCTCGCAGCCCATCGCCTCCGCCGCCGGAATACCGAAACCCTCCTCCAGCGAAGGTATCACCGACAGCGCCGCGGCCCGGTAGTAGCTGGGCAGCTCGGTGTTGGGGACCCAGCCGAGGAAGGTCACGTCGGCCGCGATCCCCAGCTCGGCCGCCAGCCGTACCAGCTCCGGCCGCTCGAAACCATCGCCGGCCACGACGACCTTGAGATCGGGGAACCGCGGCTTGAGCTGGGCCGCGGCCTCGATGAGAAACCGGATGCCCTTCCGGGGAAAGAGCTGCCGGCAGGCGAAGACCATGTGAGCGCCGAAGCGCGGGTCGGCCGCGCCGTTCCCATGCTCGACGGGGCTGAAGCGGCCCAGGTCGGTGCCGTTGAAGACCAGCCGGATCGAGCTTGCCGGCGCGCCGGCGCGGAGCGCATGCTGCCGGCAGTCCTCGGTGATCGCGGTGAGCGCGTCCGCCTTCCGGAGGGTCCAGCGCAACGCGGGGCGGACGTACCAGCGGGTGGGGAAATCGTACCCCTGCTCGGGGTTCACGTAGACATCCCCTCCGTGCATGGTGATCACCGAGGGAATCCGGAGCCGTTGCGCCACCCGGACGGCCGCCGGCCCGGTGGGAATCGCCCAATGCGCATGGATGACGTCGGCCTGGTGCTCCCGGGCGGCCGCCATGGTGGCGCGGTACTGCTCCTGGAGATAGTGACTCATCACCACGACGCGGGCGATCTTGCCGAGGTAGTTCACCCGGGTCTGGGCCACCCGGCCGTAGGTGAGATCGGCCGGGAGCTCCATGGGAAACCGGATGACCTTCACCCCGTCGAAGCTCTCGGAGGCGGGCAGCGACTGGTTGCCGGGGGTCACCACCGTGACCGAATGCCCCCGCCGAGCCAGGTGCCGGTTGATGTCGTGGACGTACGTGGCCTGCGTGTCCGTCGCGTGCTGCGGATACCAATAGGTCGGGCAGATGATACGCAACGCAGCTCCTGGGCCCCTGTCAGCACGCGAGGGCTTATCGGCCGCTGTGACCTCCAGCTCCCCAGTGATCATAGCGTGATTCCCACCGAACTCGCTGCGTGGAAGCCTAGAGGGTCGGCCACGAAAGATCAACATTTGTGCCACTTTAGCCCCTGTCCGGCACCCCGGTTTGGCCTGCGCCGCTCCCGCTCCCCGACGAACCTGCCGACAATGTGCAACACCACAGGTGATGCCCCCGAGCGCCATTCGACACGCCCCCTGCCGAAGGCGGAGCGGTCATGCCTGGCGCACCTCTGCGGAGCTGACGGCCGCGGAGGCGGCCGGATGCGTGGGAGAGCTGGTCAACATGGTGGGTGGCAACCTGAAGGCAGCCGGAGACCCGGCTGCTCAACCAGGTGACCTTCGCCTCTCAGGGCCATCGGATCCGGCTGAGCCGCCAGAGTTGACAGGACCCTCCAGCAGCTCCCGCACCTTGGCGGCGAGGTCTTCCTGGGTGAACGGCTTGGCGAGGAAGGGCGCGCCGGCCTCGAGCAGCCCGCCCTGAAACACCTCCGACGGGAAGCCGGACATGTAAAGGATGGGCTTGCCGGGCCAGCGTCGTTCGACGTGACGTCCGAGTTCCCGCCCGCTCATCCCCGGCATCTTGATGTCGGTGAGCACCAGGTGGATCGGCCCGTTGTGTTGCTCGATGGTGACCAGCGCCTCCCGCCCGTGCCGCGCTTCCAGCGCCTGATAGCCGGTCCAGGTCAGCATCCGGACCGCCAGCCGGCGCACCGCTTCCTCGTCGTCGACCACCAGCACCGTGTACCCGTCGACCGGACGTTCGGTACGGTGGAACTGGTTCACCGGGTCCGGCTGAGTCATGCCTGAATCCATCGAAGGAACGGGACGCGCGTAGGGCAGAGAAACTTTGTATGGTCCGCGACCCGCCGCAAGCTCCATCGCGTGTCTCGCCTCGGGGGGCGCGTCTGTTCAGGCGCGGGCGATGGTGAAGTAGAAGGTGGCGCCCTGCCCCACCAGCCCTTCGGCCCAGACCCGCCCGCCGTGCCGGTGGATGATCCGCTGCACCGTGGCAAGTCCGATGCCGGTGCCGGGAAACTCGCTGGTGCGGTGCAGGCGCTGGAACGGTGCGAACAGGCGATCGACGTACGCCATGTCGAAGCCCGCCCCGTTGTCGCGCACGAAGTACCCGGTTTCCCCACCCGCCTGCATGGTCCCGAACTCGACCCGCGGGGCCGGCACGTTCGCGGTGAACTTCCAGGCGTTCGTGAGCAGGTTCTCCAGCGCGATGCGCAGCAGCTGACCGTCTCCCCCCACCACGACGCCGGGCCGGATCTTCACCTCCACCGCTCGCGCGGGCTCCGCCTCCCGCATGCGGTCGAGCAGCAGCTCCACCAGGCCGCTGAGGTCCACCTCCTGCTCCCGGAGCTCGGTCCGAGTGACCCGGGAGAGGTAGAGCACGTCGTCGATCAGCTGCATCATCTGCTGGCTGGCCTCGCGGACCCGCCCCAGGAAATGGCGCCCGGCGTCGTCCAACCGCTCTCCCTGCGTCTCCTCCAGCGCCCGGCCGAAGGCGTCGATCCGCCGGAGCGGGGCGCGGAGGTCGTGGGACACCGCATAGCTGAAGCTCTCCAGCTCGCGGTTCTTGTGCTCCAGGTCGCGCACCAGCTCCGCCCGCGTCTCGGCCAGGTCGCGTGCCTCCTGCTCGCCCTGGCGGAGCAGCTGCGCCTGGCGCTGGAGTAGCGCGTTCTTCTTGGCCAGCTCCACGAACACGGCCACCTTGGACCGGACGAACTCGGGAACGACCGGCTTCACCAGGTAGTCCACCGCGCCAAGCGCGTAGCCTCGGACCGCCTGGGTCTGACTCCGGTCGGCCGCGGTGAGGAAGATGATGGGCGTGTCCCGCGACTTGTCCCGCTGCCGAATGAGGGTCGCGGTCTCGAACCCGTCCATCTCCGGCATCTTTACGTCCAGCAGAATGACGGCAAAGTCCTGGCTCAGGACGCACTTGAGTGCCTCCCGGCCGGAGCTGGCGTGGACCAGGTTCTGTCCCAGCTCCTGCAGCATGGCCTCGAGCGCCAGCAGGTTGGCCGGCTGGTCGTCCACCATCAGGATGTTCACCCGGTCCTCCGCCGGCGCCGGCGCGGGCGCCGGGGCCACGGGCAGGGCGGCCGGCGGGCGGAGAGCGCTCACCGGTAAAGCCAGACGCGGAGGAGGGAGAGGAGCTGCTCCATATCGACCGGCTTGGCGATGTAGTCCGACGCCCCGGCCTCGATGCACTTCTCCCGGTCGCCTTTCATCGCCTTGGCCGTGACCGCGATGATCGGGAGGTTCCGAACCTTGGGCATCTCCCGGATAGCTCGCATCGTCTCGTACCCGTCCATCTCCGGCATCATCACATCCATCAGCACTACGTCGATGTCGGGCGTCTCCTGCAGCCGCGCCAGACCGTCCCGCCCGCTCTCCGCGTGCAGCACCTGCATCTCGCTCCGCTCCAGGAAGGTGGTGAGGGCGAAGATGTTGCGCACGTCGTCGTCGACGATGAGCACCCGGCGGCCGGTGAGCATCGGGTCGGTCCGGTGGAGCTGCTCCAGCATGCGGCGCTTCCCCTCGGGTAGGTTGGCGGTGACCCGGTGCAGGAACAGTGAAGTCTCGTCCAGCAGCCGCTCGGGCGAGTTGGCGTCCTTGATGACCACCGATTCCGCCAGCCGCCGCAATTCCGCGTCCTCCCGCCGGGTGAGCTGTTTGCCGGTGTACACGACGGTCGGCAGCTTGCGGAGCCCGATCTCGCCTTTGACCCGGGTGATCAGCTGGAACCCGGTCATGTCGGGCAGACCGAGGTCGAGCACCATGCAGTCGAACCGGCCGGCCTGCAGTGCCGCCAGGGCCTCCTCCCCGCTGCTCGCCGTGGTGGTCTGCACGTCGGTATCGCCGATCAGCTCCACGATACTCTGCTGCGCCGCCTGGTCGTCTTCGACCACCAGCAGCCGCTTCACCGGGCGATCGACGAACTCGTGCAGGGTGGTCAGCGCGTCGGAGAGCGAGTCCCTGGTGGCCGGCTTGGTGAGGAAGTCGATGGCGCCGAGCCGGAGACCCCGTTGCCAGTTCTCCTCGACCGAGATGATGTGGACCGGGATGTGGCGGGTGGCCGGATCGTGCTTGAGCCGGTCCAGAATGGTCCATCCGTCCGCATCGGGGAGGCGGAGGTCGAGCGTGACCGCCGTCGGCTGGTACTCGCGGGCCAACGAGAGCGCGCGGTCGGCGCGCTGGGCCACCAGTCCCTTGAACCCCCGTTCCCGCGCGAGGTCGAGCAAAATCTGGGCGAAGTTGGCGTCGTCCTCGGCGATCAGCAGGATCCGATCGCCGTCCTCGATGACGGCCCGGTCATCGGGAATGGCCCGCTCCACCACGGGGGCGAGCGGGATGCGAGCGGGAGCGGAGGCCACCCCCTTGAACCCCTCGCTGTCCGTCGGGACGACGGCGCCGACGCCCTCCCCGTCCAGCGACGGCGCCTGCACCGGCTGCGCCGGATAGATCAACGGCAGGTACAGGGTGAAGGTGCTTCCAGCGCCCGGGGTGCTCTCGATCCGGATCTCACCACCCAGGAGCCGGGTGATCTGCCGGCTGATCGAGAGTCCGAGGCCGGTGCCGCCGTACTTCCGGCTGGTGCCGGTATCACCCTGCTGGAACGCCTCGAAGATGACTCCGTGCTTCTCCTTGGGGATGCCGATGCCGGTATCGGTGACCGAGAACGCCACCACCGCATTGGCCCCGTTGAGCATCTCCTGCTCCGGATTCCACCCACCGGTGGCGAGGCTGGCGCGGAGGGTCACCCCGCCCCGCTCGGTGAATTTGAAGGCGTTGGAGAGCAGGTTCTTGAGCACCTGCTGCAGCCGCTTGGTGTCGGTCTGGATGGCGGCCGGCAGGCCGGGCTCGAGCTCGACGGTGAACTGCAACCCCTTCAAGTCCGCCACCTGGCGGAAGGTGCTCTCGACGAACCGGCGGACCTCGCCGAATGGAACGGCGGTCACGTCCACCGCCATGGTGCCGGACTCGATCTTGGAGAGGTCCAGGATGTCGTTGATCAGATCCAGCAGGTCGGACCCGGAGCTGTGGATGGTCTGGGCGAAGCCGACCTGCTTGGTCGTCAGATTGCCGTCGGCGTTCTCGCTGAGGATCTGGGAGAGGATGAGCAGGCTGTTGAGCGGGGTCCGGAGCTCGTGCGACATGTTGGCCAGGAACTCGGACTTGTACTTCGAGATGAGGGCCAGCTGCTCGGCCTTCTCCTCCAGCGCCACCTTGGCCTGCTCGACCTCCTTGTTCTTGAGCTCCACCTCGGTCTTGCCCCGGGAGAGCAGCTGGGCTTTCTCCTCCAGCTCCGCGTTGGTCTTCTGCAGCTCGTCCTGCTGCTTCTTGAGCAGCTCCTCGGACTTCTGCAGCGAGCGGGTCTGCTGCTCCAGCCGCTTGTTGGTCTCGGTGAGCGCCTCCTGCTGCGCCTGCAGGCTCTCGGTGAGGGCCTGGGACTGCTTGAGCAGCTCCTCGGTCCGCATGTTGGCGCCGATGGTGTTGAGCACGATCCCGATGGTCTCGGCCAGCTGCTCCAGGAAGGTGAGCCGGATCTCGTCGAACTCGTCGAAGGTGGCCAGCTCCAGCACGGCGCGGACCTCGCCCTCGAACAGCACCGGCAGCACCACGATGTTGCGGGGAGGCGCCTCGCCCAGGCCGGAGCTGATCTGGACGTAGTCGGGCGGCACCCGGCCGATCATCAGCATGCGCCGGTCCACGGCGCACTGGCCCACCAGCCCCTCGCCCAGGCGGAACTCGGTGGACGCCTGCTTCCGATCCTTGTACGCGTAGTTGGCCAGGAGCTTGAGCGTCGGCTGCTCGCCGGCGGTGTCGACCACGTAGAAGGCCCCATGGTGCGCGGTGACCAGCGGCGCCAGGTCGGAGAGGATGAGCTGCGACACGGCCCCCAGGTCTCGCTGACCCTGCAGCATGCGGCTGAACTTGGCCAGGTTGGTCTTGAGCCAGTCCTGCTCCATGTTCTTCCGGGTCGTGTCGCGCAGGTTGCGGATCATCTCGTTGATGTTGTCCTTGAGCTCCGCCACCTCGCCCAGGGCCTCCACCGCGATCGACCGGGTCAGGTCACCCTTGGTGACAGCGGTGGCCACGTCGGCGATGGCCCGCACCTGGGTCGTCAGGTTGGCGGCGAGCTGATTGACGTTGGCGGTGAGATCCCGCCAGATGCCCGCGGTCCCGGGCACCCGCGCCTGGCCGCCCAGCTTGCCCTCCACCCCGACCTCACGAGCGACATTGGTCACCTGGTCGGCGAAGGTGGCCAGCGTGTTGGTCATGCCGTTGATGGTGTCGGCCAGGGTGGCGATCTCGCCTTTCACCTCCACCCGAAGCTCCTGCTTGAGGTCGCCGTTGGCCACCGCCGTCACCACCTTGGCGATGCCGCGGACCTGGGAGGTGAGGTTGCTCGCCATCCAGTTCACGTTGTCGGTGAGGTCCTTCCAGACACCGGCCACGCCCACCACCTGCGCCTGCCCGCCCAGCTTGCCCTCGGTGCCCACCTCGCGCGCCACCCGGGTGACTTCCGAGGCGAACGAGTTGAGCTGGTCGACCATGGTGTTCACCGTGTTCTTGAGCTCCAGGATCTCACCCTGCACGTCCACCGTGATCTTCTTGTTGAGCTCGCCACGGGCCACCGCCGTGGTCACGTCGGCGATGTTGCGGACCTGGGCCGTCAGATTGCCGGCCATCGAGTTCACGTTGTCGGTCAGGTCTTTCCAGGTGCCGGCCACGCCCTTGACGTACGCCTGGCCGCCCAGCTTGCCCTCGGTCCCCACCTCGCGCGCCACCCGGGTCACCTCCGAGGCGAAGGAGTTGAGCTGGTCCACCATCGTGTTGATGGTGTCCTTGAGCTCGAGGATCTCGCCCCGGACGTCCACCGTGATCTTCTTCGAGAGATCGCCGTTGGCCACGGCGGTCGTCACCTGGGCGATGTTGCGGACCTGCGCGGTGAGGTTGCCCGCCATCGAGTTCACATTATCGGTCAGGTCCTTCCACACCCCGGCGACACCGGTCACCTGTGCCTGGCCCCCCAGCTTGCCTTCGGTGCCGACTTCTCGCGCCACCCGAGTGACTTCCGAGGCGAAGGAGTTGAGCTGGTCCACCATCGTGTTGATGGTGTTCTTGAGCTCCAGGATCTCGCCCTTCACGTCCACCGTGATCTTCTTGTTGAGCTCGCCCCGGGCCACTGCCGTGGTCACCTCGGCGATGTTGCGCACCTGGGAGGTGAGGTTCCCGGCCATCGAGTTCACGTTGTCCGTGAGGTCTTTCCACGTGCCGCCCACGCCGCGCACCTGGGCCTGGCCACCGAGCTTGCCTTCGGTGCCGACTTCTCGCGCCACCCGGGTGACTTCCGAGGCGAAGGAGTTGAGCTGGTCCACCATCGTGTTGATGGTGTTCTTGAGCTCGAGGATCTCGCCCTTCACATCCACCGTGATCTTCTTGTTGAGCTCGCCTCGGGCCACCGCGGTCGTCACCTCGGCGATGTTGCGGACCTGCGCGGTGAGGTTGCCGGCCATCGAGTTCACGTTGTCGGTCAGGTCTTTCCAGGTACCCGCGACGCCCTTTACTTGTGCCTGTCCGCCCAGCTTGCCCTCGGTCCCCACCTCGCGCGCCACCCGGGTGACCTCGGATGCGAACGAGCTCAACTGATCCACCATGGTATTGATGGTGTTCTTGAGCTCGAGAATCTCGCCCTTCACGTCGACCGTGATCTTCTTCGACAGGTCGCCGTTCGCCACCGCCGTGGTGACCTCGGCGATGTTGCGGACCTGCGCGGTGAGGTTGCCGGCCATCGAGTTCACATTGTCCGTCAGGTCCTTCCACGTTCCGCCGACTCCCCGAACCTCGGCCTGCCCGCCCAGCTTGCCCTCGGTGCCCACCTCGCGCGCCACCCGGGTGACCTCCGACGCGAACGAGTTGAGCTGGTCCACCATCGTGTTGATCGTGTTCTTGAGCTCCAGGATCTCGCCCTTCACGTCCACGGTGATCTTCTTCGAGAGATCCCCGTTGGCCACCGCCGTCGTCACCTCGGCGATGTTCCGCACCTGCCCGGTCAGGTTCCCCGCCATCGAGTTGACGCTGTCCGTGAGGTCTTTCCAGGTGCCACCCACGCCCTTGACCTGCGCCTGGCCGCCTAGCTTGCCCTCGGTCCCCACCTCGCGCGCCACGCGAGTCACTTCCGATGCGAACGAGTTGAGCTGATCCACCATCGTGTTGATGGTGTTCTTGAGCTCCAGGATCTCGCCTTTCACGTCGACCGTGATCTTCTTCGACAGGTCGCCGTTGGCCACCGCCGTCGTCACCTGGGCGATGTTGCGGACCTGTGCGGTGAGGTTGCCCGCCATCGAGTTCACGTTGTCGGTCAGGTCCTTCCAGGTGCCGCCCACGCCCTTCACCCGTGCCTGTCCGCCGAGCTTGCCCTCGGTGCCCACCTCGCGGGCGACGCGGGTGACCTCGGAGGCGAACGAGCTGAGCTGGTCCACCATCGAGTTCACCGTCTTGCCAATCCGGAGGAACTCTCCCATGAGGGGCCGGCCCTCGATGTCCAGGCCCATGGTCTGGGAGAGGTCTCCCTTGGCCACCGCCCCAATGACCCGGGCCACCTCGCTGGTGGGCTGCACCAGGTCGCCGATGAGAGTGTTGACCGAGGTGACCGACGCGGCCCAGGACCCGCTCGCGCCCGACAGGTGGGCCCGCTGGGTGATCCGCCCCTCCTTGCCCACGGCGAGGCTGACCCGCTCGAACTCCCGGGCCATCTCCTGATTGAGCTCGACGATCTCGTTCAGGGTGTCCGCGATCTTGCCCGCGACCCCGGTCTTGGAGACCGGCATCCGCACCGAGAAGTCGCCCTTGCGCACCGCGGTGAGGACGATCAGCAGGGCTTCGAGCTCGATGCCGTCGGTGGACATCTTGGGGCGGGAGGACGAGCGCTTCGAGCTACGACCGTTGGGAGCCGACGGCGTGGTTCGCATGAACACTCCGTTTGAACTGGGACGTCTGTGGCTGGTGAGATTGCCAAAGATCGCGTGGTGCTTGGACTTAGCGCTGTGACTAGGGTCACACGATCAGCCGGCACGTGCGAGCCCTATCGACCGGCGCGGTTGTCGCTCATACTTACGACGCTTGACGCGATCTTTCCAGTGGGAGCATCCTGTGTTCCGGTCCACCCTCCAGCATCCACGACCAGAGGCACGCGCATGCTGACGGACCCGCTGCGGATCCTGATTCTCGAGGATGTTCCGATGGACGCCGAGCTCGTGGAATACGAGCTCGCCCGCGCCCGTATTCCTTTCACCTCTCGGTGCGTCGACACCCGCGAGTCCTTCGTGCAGGAGCTCGCGGATTTCCGGCCCGACGTGATCCTCTCGGACTATACCCTCCCCCGGTTCGACGGCATGTCGGCCCTCGCGGTGGCGCGCCAGCGTGCGCCGAGCGTTCCCTTCCTCATCGTCACCGGCTCGGTCAATGAGGAGACGGCGGTCGGCTGCATGAAAGCCGGTGCCACCGACTACCTGCTCAAGAGCAATCTGGCGCGGATCGGCCCGGCGATCGAAGGAGCCCTGGAGCGGGTGCACCTCCAGACCGAGCAGGCCCGGGCCGAAGCCGCCCTGCGCCGTTCGGAGGCCAACCTGCGCGCAATCTTCAACAACAGCCTGCAGTGCTTCGTGCTGGTCGACCGGGACGGCACCATTCAGGCGCTGAACCGCACCGCCGGGGAGTGGTCGGAGCGCATCCTGGGTCGCCGGCCCCGGGAAGGCGACGAGGTCCGGCAGTTCGTGCCCCAGGCGGTGCCGTTGCTTCAGGCCGCCCTCCGGGGTGAGACGTCCACCGTCGAGCTGAGTCTCCGGGATGTCGACCAGGTCGAGCGCTGGTTCGAGATCACCACCACGCCGGTGATCGACGAGCGCGGCGACGTGATCGGGATCTGCCTCGACGCGCGTGACGTGAGCGAGCGGAAAGGCGCCGAGCAGTTGCTGCGCGCCAGCGAGGAGCGCTATCGCGACCTGTTCGACAATGCCAGCGATCTGGTCTGCATGACCGCGCCCGATGGGACGTTCCGCTATGTCAACCATGCCTGGCAGCAGCGGGTCGGATACTCCGGGGAGGAGATCCGCCGGCTCGCCCTGCTGGACGTGATCCACCCCGAAAGCCGCGACCGCTACCGCGAGCTCATCGAGCGGGTGCTCGGCGGCGAGACGCTGACCCACGTGGAGCTGGTCTTTCTCACCCGCGAGGGCGGCAGCATTACGGTCGAAGGGAACCTGAGCTGCACCAGTGCCAACGGCCGCCCCGTGATGATCCGGGGGATCTATCGCGACGTCACCGAGCGGAAACGGGTGGAGGAGCACCTCCGCCGGACGGAACGCCTGCAGGCCGCAGGACGGCTCGCCGGCGGCATGGCCCACGAGGTCAACAACATGATGACCGGCGTGATCGGGTTCAGCCGGTTCCTGCTGCAGACTCTCGATCCCACCGATGATCGTCGCGGCGACCTGGAGGAGATCATCCGGGCCGGCAGCCGCGCCGCCGACGTGACCCGGCAACTGCTCGCCTTCACCCGCCAGCAGATGCTGCGGCCGCAGCTGCTCGACCTGAACGCCGTGGTTCTGGGGATGGAGAAGATGCTGCGCCGCTCGCTGTCCGAGCAGCACCTCCTCGAGCTGCGGCTCTCGCCTACCATCGGACAGATCCGGGCGGACGGAGCCCAGCTCGAGCAGGTCCTCATGAACCTGGTGCTCAACGCGCGCGACGCCCTGGGTGAGCAGGGACGAGTCACCATCGCCACCGGCACGGCATCGCTCGACGAGGTGTACGCCCAACGGCACAATGAAGCGAACATCGCCTCCGGCCCGTACGTCCTGCTCACCGTGAGCGACGATGGATGCGGCATGGATCGGGAGCTGCAGACTCGCATCTTCGAGCCATTCTACACCACCAAGCCCGTGGGCCAGGGCTCCGGTCTCGGCCTTTCGACCGTGTATGGCATCGTCAAGCAGAGCGAGGGCTTCGTCTGGGTGTACAGCGAGCCGGGCCACGGGACCACGTTCAAGGTCTACCTTCCCCAGCTCTCGACTGCGCTTCCCGACCGCCCGGTGCCGGCGCCCCCGCCCGCGCCCTGCCTGGGTACGGAGACCATCCTGGTGGTGGAAGACGAAGCGCTGGTGCGTGGGATGGCGTCACGCGGACTGCGGGAGTACGGCTACTGCGTGGTCGAAGCGGCCAACGGGGTCCTGGCTCTGGCGCTGCTCGAGGAGGGAGCCCTGCGGGTCGATCTCATGATCTCCGACGTCGTCATGCCCGAGATGGGTGGCCGGGAGCTGGGACGGCGGGTCGCCCTGATAAATCCGAGCCTGCCGGTGCTCTACATGTCGGGGTACACCGGTGACGATGTCGTGCAGCGGGGCCTGCTCGACCCTGGGCTGCCCTTTCAGCAGAAGCCGTTCATGCCGGAAGAGCTGGCACGCAAGGTCCGGGAGATGCTCGACGGAAAGGTCGTGGCATCGTAGGCCGCGGCCTCATGGCCACCGGTTCCTCACTGTTCCCGCTTGGCCCTCGCCGCGCGCTTCATCAGGTATACTGCGGCGATCAATACGCCTGCGGCCACTCCCACGATGATCTCGAGACCCATGGTCCGCTCCGGTAAATAGCCGCTACTCCCCGCTCTCCTCCGTCCGGATGTGAAAGTGCCTGGCCCAGACCTGACGGGGCTCACCGTCCACCTCGATCCAGAGATAGCCCGACCGCGCCACCGGCTCCGAGGACTCCGGGTTACGCTCGAGGATGGGATACCAGACGCGCGGATTCAACCCGAGGGCGCGGCGGGCGTGCTCCGCTCGAACGCGCGCCTCTCCGATGACCCGTGGTGACGGAACTGGCAAGAGATCGACCTCCTGACTCGAGGCGGCCGGCGCGGCGCGTTCCCTCGAACATTTGTCCCCGTCATTCTAGATTCGCCTCATGGACCCCACGACGCGGCGTGTGGCCCCGCTCTACTGGCGGGCGATACGGCTCCGCTGCCCCAACTGCGGCGGCGGGGGACTCTAGCGGAGCTGGTTCAAGAGTGGCCGAGCTGGTGTTCGCGGCTATTTTTGTCGCGGTTCTGGTAGCCACACTGCCGGATGCGCCCTGGACCCTCCTCCAGTATGGCGGCGTGGCGCTGATGGGGGTCCTGCCGGTGCTCTTCTATCCATTCTCCAAGACCACGTTTCTGGCCTTCGACTTGAGTTTCCGACCGCCAGGGCCGGAGGACTTCACGGCTCCCTAAGGCTGGTCTCCGGCTCCCGGCTTACTCCGGCCGGTTGGCGCGCTGCCACAGCCATTTTCGCCAGAAGTGCAGCACCGCGACCAATGCGAAGGCGACTGCGGCCACGAAGAGCAGGCTACTGAGCCAGAGCGCAGAGAGCATCGCTGCCATCGCAAGGAGGAGCGCGACCGCGGCCAGCAGCAGTGCGGGACGGTAGGGCCACCTGGCTTTGGTCGGGAGAGTCATCGCTGCAGCTCACTCTCGGTAGGTGGTTCGGCTCGCTAGACGAGCACATCCAGACTGCCTTGAAGCCGACCCTGAGGCAGGTAGCACCCGACCGCCCGCGGCGTGCCCGGGGTCAGGGTTGAGGCCGTTTACGATTCGCTGCTATCCGTGTGCCCTGCCCAGAACATTCAAGAAAAGCAGCAGCAGGAACTCGCCGATAAGGGTGGCCCAGAGCAGCGCCCTGCGCCGATTGATACGAATGAGACTTGCCTGACAGAGTGGACAGGTGGATGCGGCATACGTAATCGCTAGCCCGCAGTCCGGACATTGAGTGAAGGACATCGCGACCTACCTGCATCTCAGGGGGCGTTGCGGTGGGCATTGCTCCCCGGCCGGCCGGACCGGGGAGGGCGAACCTTGACCGAATAACTCGACATGCAGCCTATCTTAACGTGTAGAGGGGCTCTGGGACAATCAATGATAGTCCAGCCCAGGCCCCAATCCAGAGTGCGCGGGCGATTGGCGCTTGCGTTCCTAGCGAGTGGCTGTCCAAGCGCCTGAGACCGAGCCCGAGCTCTCAGAGAGAGTATGATGCCCGTCTACGATGGAGGGTCCAGAGAGCGTTCCCGTGAAGGTCCAGGTTGATCCCCCCTCACCCATCGTGTAGGTCACGACGCCATTCGCCGAAACGGTGGCGGCGGACAGACTGTCCTCAGTGAAGTCATAACTCTGGGTCCCGATGATCACCGTGTATGCCGCGCTCCCGCCAAGTGTGCCAGTCTCCCGGGAGATCTGGGTAAGCGTGAGAGCACCGCTGAAGTGTGCATCCGAGGTGGAGATTCCGTCGAAGCTGCCGTTGACCTCATAGACGCCCTTGGCCTCGGGGAACACATCCTTCGGACCAGTCGAGTCGCCGCCACACGCGGCGAGCGCCAAACCCGTCACGATTGACAGGGACGAGATGCGCATCATAAGGAGCCTGTCCGCCTCCGTCCTGCTGCACCCAGGGCCTATCAGTGTCCCGCCGAATCGCTGGCGTTCCCTTTTTTGGTTTCTGGCACCTGCGCGATGCTGCTGACCTTCCACTCCTTGATTCCACGCCGAAGGACGACCAGATAGTGGCTGACGTCCTCGCCCCCGCCCTTGTGCGAGATGCGCGCGGTTCCAATGTCATAGGCAGTGTTCCCAAAAACTCGCACGGTATCCGAGTCGATCGACAGGGTCCCCCATGGACCGGCCTCGATCCTCTTCCGTATCGCGTCCTTGCCGGTCAGCATCGTACCGTCAGCGTCGATCATGGTGGCATCCGGCGCATATACGTCCACCAGCGTCGCCGCGTCCTGTTTGTTGAACGCTTCGGCGTATTCCGCGCGTAAGACTCTGATCTCATCGAGGGCTTTCCGTACCGGGACGTGGGGTTGCTCGACTCCCTGGCCCATAGCTACGGTCGGGAGGAGCAGTGCGAGAGACAGCGTGAGCGGAAGCCAAGCGCGAACGCGACCGGCGAGTGTCATAGCAGCCTCACATGTTCGGGGAGAGAACCCAAACCGCAGCACGAAAGTACCGCTCGATGCTTCCCTGCGATAGAGATGATCCGGCCCCGGTTCATTCTCGCGTCCGGAGGCAGCGCCTGCGTGGGCTCACTCCCCAAAGGACTTGAGCCCTTCCCGCCCGAGATCCGTGCAGCGCGCCAGAGCTGCCCGATACTTTCGCTGATAGCCCCCCACCAGCGATCTGGACGGCGAGACCTCGAGCTCGATCCATCCTTCTTGCTGCATCCGCTTCAACAATTCCACACGCACGTCGAACGCCTCCGCCTCAGCGATGCTCCGACCAGTTGGGAAGAACGGGTGGAAGGTGGTCTCCCGAACCGCTTTCAGGATCTTGAGCTCCTCGGCGGTCGGCCGCTGCAGTACCCGTACTGTCATCACTTAGCCTTGCGTCGGATGGCGGTGACGAGGGCGGCGACCAGCCAGACGACCGTGAGGGCAGCCCCGAGGGCGAGTACAATGCCCTGGTGGCCGATGAGGCCGCCGATTACGTAGCGGAGCGGGATGGTCTGCATGTCTCAACTTATGGTCTGCGGAATCAGTCTGCCATGGGGCATTCCGCAGCGGGTGGACTCGCCTGGAATCTGGTATCGATATATGCAGGCGCCAGTGGCCTACTCTGGCGCCTGCATATACCGCGACACATATTCTGCCGGATCACCTCACCCATCGGCACTCCGCCCTCAAGGCGTTCTATGGCCGTCAGCCTGCCCGCACCGCTGGTCCGTCGCCGGCACCACCGTTTCTACAGTGGCATGTCGCTCCTGATCGCCGCGATCGTCTTCGCCGGCTTCTACCGCACCTTCTACCTCTCGCCCTGGTTGCACGGCCCGGCCCTGACGCCGCTGCGGATTGTGCACGGTGTCGCCTTCTCCGCCTGGATTCTGCTGTTCGTGGCGCAGACGACCCTGGTCGCCGCCGGCCGGACGTACATTCATCGCCGGCTTGGCGTTGCGGGCGTCATACTGGCGGTGGGGATGGTCGTATTGGGCACTGTTCTGGCCATTGGGAATGCGCGCGAGGGGCGGGCGCCGCCGGGCATTCCGCCTCTCGTCTTTCTGATCATCCCACTGTTCGACATGCTGGTCTTCGCACCCCTGGTTGCCGCCGCGGTATGGTACCGTCGCCGGCCGGAGACGCACAAGCGCCTCATGCTGCTGGCGACGATCAGCCTGCTTGCGGCGGCCGTCGCGCGGCTCCCGACGGCGCTCGCCGCGGCGGGGCCGCCGTTCTACTTCGGGGTGGTGGATCTCCTGATACTGACGGGCGTGCTGTACGATTTCATCACCCGACGTAAGGTGCACCCGGTGTACGTCTGGGGTGGCCTGGCAATCCTGGCCTCACAGGTCATCCGGCTTGCGCTCAGCGGAACGGGCGCGTGGCTGACCGTGGCGGCGTGGTTGACCAGCGTGGGGTAGACGTGGCTCACCCCGACCCCTTCCCCAGCTCGCGGACACGGTTGATCCTGGGGAGCGGACGGGGGGTACGGTTTGAGCAACCAGCCCTTGCCTATCTCCGCGCCACCCACGATTTTCCAGCCTCGCTGGAGTGGTGGCCGAGTGGCTGAAGGCACCGGTTTGCTAAACCGGCATAGGGGGTCAACCTCTATCGAGGGTTCGAATCCCTCCCGCTCCGTCCCAGCCCACCAAAGGTGAAAGGTGAGTCCTCTCACCTTTCACCTTTGACGCTTCGCCCAGGACCCATGAGCTCACCGCGCGTTCGCTTCGCCCCGTCCCCCACCGGCTATCTCCACGTCGGTGGCGCCCGCACCGCGCTGTTCAACTGGCTCTTCGCTCGGCACACGGCTGGCACCCTGATCCTGCGGATCGAAGACACCGATCGGGAGCGGAGCACCGAGGAGCACACCCGTGTGATCCTGGAGGGGCTGACCTGGCTCGGGATCACCTGGGACGAAGGCCCGCTCTTCCAGGGCGAGTACGCCGCCCGCCACCAGGCCAGCGCCGAGCGCCTGCTGGCCGAAGGCAAGGCGTATCGCTGCTTCTGTACCCGGGAGGAGCTGGACGCGCAGCGCGCCGCGGCCGCAGCGGCCGGTGCCGCCTTTCGCTACGACCGCCGCTGCCTCCGGCTCGCCCCCGCGGAAATCGAAGCCCGCATCCGCGCGGGCACACCCTCGACCATTCGCTTCCTGCTGCAGGACGAGGAGATCGCCTGGGACGATGCGGTACACGGGCGGATCAGCTTCCAGGGTCGGGACCTCGACGATTTCGTCATTCTCCGGAGCGACCACAGCGCGATCTACAATCTGGCCGTGGTGAGCGACGACATCGCCATGGACATCACTCACGTGATTCGGGGCGACGACCACATCTCCAACACGCCCAAACAGATCGCCCTGTACCGGGCCCTCGGTCACCCGCTCCCGGTCTTCGCCCATGTCCCCATGATCCTCGGCGCCGACGGGAAGAAGCTGTCCAAGCGCCACGGCGCCACCGCCGTGGGCGACTACCAGAAACAGGGGATCCTCCCCGCGGCGATGCGCAACTTCCTGGCGCTGCTCGGCTGGTCGCCCGGCGGTGATCGCGAGATCGTGGCCGGGGAGGAGATGATCCGCCTCTTCACCCTGGAGGGGATCCAGAAGAAGGCCGCCGTCTTCGATACCACGAAGCTCGAGTGGATGAACGGCCAGTATCTCTCCGCGCTTCCCGCCGAAGAGCTCGTCCCCGCGGTTCGCCGGCAACTGGAGCACATCGGGGTGAATCCCGGCGGCGGGGATCTCGCGCCGCTCATCGACGCCGTGAAGGCCCGTTCCCGGACCATCATTCATGTCGCGGAGCAGATCGCAGTGCGGCTCGATCCGGCGCGCGCGCCGCTCGATGCCAAGGGTGAGGCGCTGATCCGGAAGATGGGGCCTGCCTTCGCGGCGAACCTGGAGACCGCGGCGAGCGCCCTGGAGCAGCTCCCCGCCAATGGTTGGGCGCCGGAGCGCATCGTGGAGTGTCTCAAGAGCGTGGCCGAAGCGCACGGGTTCAAGCTGGGTGACACGATGCAGCCGATCCGGGTGGCCCTCACCGGCTCGACCGTCTCCGAGCCAGTGAACGAGCTCCTGGCCGTGGTCGGCCGCCAGCGGGCCATCGAGCGCATGCGCGCCGTCGCCCGGCGCTGGAGCAACCCCCAGTCCGCGGCCTGATGCGGCGAGTGGGCCGGCTGGCGATCCTGGCGGCAGCGGCGGCCTGTGGCCGCGCCCCGCCGCCATCCCCACCGCGCCCTCTTCCCGACACCACCACACCTCCGCCGCCGGCGCCCGCGGCACCTCTCGCGCCGGGGCCTCCGGCCCGGCTCTACGCCCCGGTTCGCCTCGCCTTCGTCGGGGACATCAACCTCGGCACCAGCACGTTCTCCGACGGGGTGCCGCCGGATGAGGGGCGCGGTCTCCTCGACCGGGCCCGCCCGTCGCTGGTCGGCGACCTGGTGGTGGGAAACTTCGAAGGAGTACTGGCGGACACCGGATCATCGGTCAAGTGCGAGTGGCTCCGCGAGCGCATCGCCCGCCGCGAGCGGGAGCTCCGCCGTCGCCGGCGGCGGCACCTGCCGGCGCCCATCGACAGCACCTCGGATGAGGCCGGCTGCTTCGCCTTCCGCACTCCCACGGCACTCGCCCCCCGATTGCGGGAGGCGGGCTTCACCCATCTCAACCTGGCGAACAACCACGCCAACGACTATGGCCCGGCCGGACGGGTGTCGACCGAGGCGCTGCTCGACAGCCTCGGAATCGATTTCTACGGTCCCATCGGACGCATCGCCATCGACAGCGTCCGACGAGGGGACAGCCTCACGATCGTCGGGCTGATCGGCTTCAGCACCTACCCGTTCGCCTACGATCTGCTGGACATCCAGCGCAGCACCGCGGTGATCGATTCGCTGCGCCCGCTGGTGGACCTGCTCCTTGTCACCTTCCATGGCGGGAGCGAAGGAATCCGAGCCGTTCACACGCCGGAGCAGGCCGAGTCGCTGGGACATGAGCCGCGCGGCGAGTTGCGGCGGTGGGCCCACGCGGTGATCGATGCCGGAGCTGACGGGGTGGTGGGCCACGGACCGCACGTGCTCCGCGGCATCGAGCTCTATCGAGGGAAACCGATCGTCTACTCGCTGGGGAATTTCCTGACCTACCGAGGCTTCAGCCTGGCCGGGCCGCTGGGAATCACCGGTGTGCTGCAGCTGGAGTACGCCCCGGATCGCCGGCTGAGTGGCGCCCGGTTCGTGCCGATGCGCCAGTTCCCCCGGCAGGGACCGGCTCCCGACCCCGACGGCCGGGCGCTGGAGCTCCTCCGCCAGCTCTCCGCCGAGGATTTCGGAGATGCTGGTGCGCGTCTGGCGCCGGACGGCAAGATTTCGCTGGAGTGACGGGCCTCACGGGCTCCAACGAGCTTGCCCAGCCGAAGGGACTGCTCTACTGATTCTCAATGAATCCTGACCTGCCGGAACCCACCGAACCCGACTCTACGCCCTCCCCGGCGGCGATTGCGGCCACCGAGCGGCCGGTCCCGCTCAGCGTGCAGCTGGTCAATGACGAGCGGGTGCCGGACGGGATGGTGTGCATGGGGTGTTTCCGGAACGGCCGCCTCATCTCGCGCTCGGTCATGCCCCCGGAGGCCTGGGCCCAGATCTACGAGCTCGGGATCTTCGATGAGCCAGTGCAAGTCGTGCTGGTGGCCCGGACCGCTCCGCCCGGTCTGCAATGTCAGCTGTACGCCATGGTACCACTTCCCGAGACCGACGATGAGGCGGAGGAGCCCTGGTCGGCCAGCGTGCCGGGTTCGAGCTACGAAGCATCGATCGCGGACGAGGATGTCGATGGAGAGGAGAGTGGGGATGATCCGCAGGTCGCGCCGATTCCGCTGGGCAACATCGTCCGCTACGACCGCGACCGGATCCACCCCGAGAGTCTGCCGCTCGAGGCGGTGGACGTGCTGCGCAAGATCATCGATGGAGAGACGTCGGAGCTGATCGACCGGGCGCTGGCGGACCTGCTGGGCCTCTAGACGAACGTCCCCACCCGAAACCGCCAGATGCGGCCGAGCAGATCGTCCAGATACCCCCGGGTGGTGAACACGTCCACGGCCGTGGCGGTGAATCCGGCGTTCACGCCCCAGAGCGCTGCCCGCTTGAGCTCGCCCTCGAAATCGATCTGCACGAAGACCTGCTCCTCGTCGTTGTAGACCGTGGGCAGCACACCGGAGAACTCCTGTGCCACCCCGTTCGCCCCCGGCCCGCCGATGGCGATGGTCGGATTGAGCTGGAAGATGCGGTTGTCGAGGTACCAGAGATCGCCGACGACCACCGCGCGGCGGTAGGCGTGCCCCGCCCCTCGTTGGTCGATCTCGGCCTTGAGCCGATAGGCGAGGGGCCGGTCGCGCTCCTCGGAGCTCACGGAGGTGCCCGTCACCAGCACCACGGTCTCCTCGGTATCCACCAGCTTCATGCGTGTGCTTCCCTTCCAGGAACGGTCATGGGGTCGCCGCCGTGTCCGGTGGCGGCGCCGTCCGCTGATTCCGCTGGAACTCCTCCTCCCGCTCTTTCCGCAGCCGGATCTCCCGGATCGTCTCCTTGAACTCCTCCATGTTGGCCGAGCGCTGGGCCGCGTACTGCAGATCGGCCCGCATGTCCATCAGATGATTGTAGGCCCGGTTCTGGTCGATGTTCCCAGCGGGAATCGGAAGCAGCGCCAGCACCGCCGCCGGGATCTTGAGCCCGGCGATGTAGATGTTCTTGCTGTCGACGCCGAACTTCTTGCCGGCGATCTCCTTGGTCCAGCTCGGAAGCGCCGCGTTGCGCGAGGCGGGATCGGCCGCGATGGAATCCAGGTACGCCTGCACGATGGCCGTGACCGCGCTGTCAACCAGCTGGGCGTGGCTTTTGGTGAGTCGCTGGGCCAGCTCCTTGGGTGGCAGTGGCAACGGACGCACCCAGAGACGGCCCTGCGCCAGCTCTGGGCCGATCAGGCCGACAGTCGGCCGGCGCCGTGCCACCGGCGTGCTGCCGGTATCGGTCCGCACCGGCGAAGGTTTCCGTTCTGGCTCCGGCAAGGCGGCGATGACTTCCGCTTGCCGGCGCGGGAGCGCGGGCCGGACTGGCCGCGGGCCCGCCGTCCCACGCCCGGCCGGACCGACCGGGTTGGGGACTCGATACGGCATCGGCACCACCAGCCGGCCCTCCGCCGGCGGCAGCAGCACGATCAGTGCACCCGGCCGGTGGGGAAGCACCGGCTCCCGCCCCTCGATCCAGCCGAATAGCAGCAGGCTGTGCACCAGCACGCTGGCGACAATCGCCAGGGCCGGCCAGCGTGGTGCGCGCGGCAGTCGGAGCTCAGGCGGTGGTCGCAAGCTCCCCTCGCGACATGGCCTGGAGCGTGCGCCCCAGCCGTTCGGCCGCGCTCCCCAGCCGCCCACTTCCCACCGTCAGCGCGATCCGGAAGAATCCTTCGCCGGCCGGCCCGAAGGCACTACCCGGCAGCACCAGCGCTCCGGTTTCTTCCAGCGCGCGGGTGGCGAACTCGGCGGACGCGATGCCCGCCGGCAACGCGATCCAGAGATACATCGCGGCCCGGGGCGCTTCCAGGGCAAACCCGGCCTTCCTGAGCGCGGTCACAGCCGCATCCCGCCGGCGCTGCAGCTCGCTGCGGATCGGCGCCACCAGCTCCTCCGCGCGGTCGAGCGCGGCCGCGCCCGCCTGCTGAACGGCCAGGAACGGCCCCGTGTCCACGTACGACTTGACCCGTGTCAGCGCCCCGATCAGCTCCGGCCTGCCGGCAGCGAAACCGAGCCGCCAGCCGGCCATCGAGAAGCTCTTGGAGAGCGAGAAGAACTCGATGGCCACGTCCCGGCTCCCGGGGATCTCGAAAATGCTGGGCGCGCGGTAGCCGTCGAACGTCAGATCGCAGTAGGCGTTGTCATAGGCCAGCACGATTCCGTGCTTGCGGCAGACTGCTACGGCCCGCTCCAGATACTCCGGCGTGGCAACCGCCGCGGTGGGATTGTTGGGATAGTTGAGGAAGACGAGCTTGGCCCGTCTCAAGACTGCCTCGGGCACCCGCTCCAGCTCGAGGAGGAATCCGTTCTCCGGCCTGAGCGGCACGATGTACGGCTCCGCTCCCGCCAGCAGCGCGCCCCCGAGATACGCCTGGTAGCCCGGCTCGGGCACGATGGCGACGTCCCCCGGGTCGACCACCGCGAACGGCAGGTGCGAGAGACCTTCCTTGGACCCAATCAGCGGCAGCGTCTCCGCCGCGGGGTCGAAGCGGATGCCAAATCGCCGCTCTATCCAGCGGGAGGCCGCCTGCCGGAATGCGGGCAGTCCCTGCTGGAACCCATACTTGCTGAACGCCGGGTCGTGCAGCGCCGCGGCCATGGCTTCGACCGCCACCGCGGGAGGTGGCGCGTCGTTGTCGCCGGCGCCCAGGTCGATCACGTCGACCCCCGCCTCGATCAGCCGCCGCTTGATGGTCGGGATCTGGGCCAGGGGATAGCCGGGAAGAGACTGCACGCGGGTGCTCAGCTCGATCATCGGTGGTCGCCGTCGCGGACGGGGTTGGAGAGGATGCCGACGCCGGGAATCTCCACCTCCACGACGTCGCCATCGTGCAGCTGTCCGGTGCCGGCGGGTGTGCCGGTCGCGATCAGGTCGCCCGGTTCCAGGGTCATGATCCCGCTCAGGTAGGAGAGCAGGAACGGTATGGAGAACTGCATGGCGGTGGCCGGCGCGCGTTGCCGTTCCACCCCGTTCACCCGGCAGATCACTTCCAACGCGCGCCAGTCGAGGCCGCCCCGGACCTCCGGACCCACCGGGCAGAAGCTGTCGAAGCCCTTGGCCCGCCCCCACTGTCCGTCGCGCTTCTGCAGGTCGCGACAGGTCACGTCGTTCACGCAAACGTATCCCGCGATCCCCCGCTCCGCCGCCGCCTCGTCGGCCCCCGCAAGCCGGCTGCCTACGACGACGCCGATCTCCGCCTCGAACTCCACTTGCCGGGAGACGTGCGGCAGCCGGATGGGGGCACCGGGCCCGATGAGGGAGGAGGGGGGCTTGAAGAACAGGATCGGCACGTCGGGGACCTCGTTGCCCAGCTCGCGCGCGTGCGCCGCGTAGTTCCGTCCGATGCCGATGATCTTGGAGGGCCGCACGGGAATCATGCGATGGCCCCGATACCCCGTCGGGCGAAGAAGTCTTCGCACTTGGTTCGGACCTGGGCCCAGCTCCCCACGATCCGCTCGGCTCGCGGCAGGCCGCTCAGCAGCAACGGCCCGTACCGCCGGGTGACGACCCGGCTATCCAGCAGCACCACGACGCCCATGTCCTGCCGGCTCCGAATGAGCCGCCCGAAACCTTGCTTCAGCTTGAGCGCCGCATGGGGCAGGAGGTAGTTCATGAAGCCGTCCATTCCCTCCTCCGCCAGGCGCTCGAGCCGCGCCGCCGTGACCGGCTCCGAGGGCACCTTGAAAGGTAGCTTGTTGATCACCAGGGCGCGGAGCGCGTGTCCGGGCACGTCTACGCCCTCCCAGAACGAGTCGGTCCCGAGCAGGATGGCGTTCTCCGCCTCCCGGAAGCGGCGCAGCAGGAGGTCACGCGGCCCCTCGCCCTGGACCAGGATCGGCCAGCGCGTGCCGAGCACGCCTCGAAGCTCCTGGGCCGCGCGCCGGAGCGATGCGTGGCTGGTGAACAACACGAACATGCCGCCGTCGCTGGCGTAGGCCAGGTCAGTGACCACCTGAATCACCGCGGTGGCATGCGCGTGCTCGTCTTCCCGCGGCTCCGGTATGTCGTTCGGGATGCCGAACACGCACTGCGACGGAAAATCGAAGGGGGACGGGAATGCCTCCCGCACCGTCACCGGCGAATCCTCGCCCGCCAGCCCCAGCCGCGACTCCAGGAACTCGAACTCGCCGCCGGCAGCCAGCGTGGCGCTGGTGAGCACCACGGTATCGAGCCGGTCGAACAGCAGCTCCCGGAGCACGGGCGCCAGATCGAGTGGCACCGCCGACAGTGCCACATGCTGTCCCCGGGGCGTGCGCTCCATCCAGCGGACCGTCGGCGGCCCGCCGGACAGGGGCCGGAGCGACCGGTTGAGCCCGTCCGAGATCGCGTCCAGCCGGCGGATCACTGCCCGAAGCTCCTGCAGGATCGCGCCGCGGCGCTCGGTCTCTTCCGATTCCGCCAGTCGATCCGCGATGGTCTCGACGCTCTCCTGCAGCGCCCGGAACGCGGTCAGGGTCGCATCCAGCTCGACCGCCAGGCCTTCGGTCCAGATCGGGTCGGCGCCGAAATCGTCGTCCAGCCGAAGCTGTCCCGCGGCGGCATCGTCCAGCCGGCCGTGCAGGCGGAGGAAGAGCGCGTCGGTGGCCCGGCGCGCATCGGCAATGGCGGGCAGCAGGCGCTGCCTCAGGAGATCGAGACTCGCCCGGCTCAGCAGGTCGCCCCGGCTCATGAGCTCCTGCGCCAGCGTCGGCGCGAGCCCGCGGCCGTTGCGCTCGAATCGGGCCAGCAGCCGGCGGACCGCTCGGCTGGTCACGGAGATGCCGAGGTGGTTGGCCGCCACATCCTCCAGGTGGTGCGCCTCATCCAGCACCAGCCGCCGGTACGGAGGCAGCACCGCGGCCTCTTCCCAGTTGTCCTGCGCCTGTCGAACGGAAAGGTCGGCCGCCAGCAGGTGATGGTTCACCACCACGACATCCGCCTCCGCGGCGCGCCGTCTCGCGCGAAACAGGAAGCACCGGTCGAAGTGACTGCACTTGAGCCGGGTACACAGATCCGCCTCGGCGCTGACCTCGTCCCAGACTTCCGGCGTCGGCGTGACCGGCAGATCGCTCAGGGTACCGTCGGCCGTGTGCCCCGCCCATTCCGCAATGGCGATCAGCTCGTCCAGCTTGTCCTGCTCCAGCAGGGTGCGTTGCGACGCCACCGCCTGGTGCATCCGGGAGAGGCACAGGTAGTTCCGCCAACCCTTGAGCAGGGCGAAGGTGGGCGTGTAATCCGCCGTGGCCAGCGCCCGCCGGAGCAGCGGGAGATCCTTCCCCACCAGCTGCTCCTGCAGGTTGATGGTGTTGGTGCTGACCACGGTGCGCTCGCCATTGGCGCGGGCCCAGTGCAGCGCCGGAACCAGATAGGCGAACGACTTGCCGACGCCGGTCCCGGCCTCGAGCAGCTGCACCCCGCCATCGTTGTAACCGTCCGCGATGTAGGCCGCCATATCCCGCTGGCAGCGCCGGTCCTCGTACTGCCCCAGCTCGCCGGCCACTGGGCCGCCTTCGCCGAGCGCCTCGATCACCTCGAATGGATCGAGCCGCACCACCTCGCGGTCTCGGGGCACCTCCACCACTACATACAGCGCGTCCGCGGTGTTGGTGATGATCCCGAAGCCGACGCCGCCGTCGTGCAGCCGGGCGGCCACGTTGAGGTCCGCGCCCGAGGGCTCCAGATGTCCGCTGGGGTGATTGTGCAGCAGCATCTCGCCCCGGCGGGCTGCCCCCGGGAGCGCCAGCACCATCTCGACGGTGCCGCGCGCCACGGCGCGCGCGCTGGTGATCACGCCATCGCGATCCACCTGGGCGACAAACGAGACCTCCCGCCCGCCGGCCGCGCCAATCTCGGCGGCGAGCGCGGCCCGCACGCCTGGAGCAATCCGATCGGCGCCGCTCAGGTCTTGAGCTCCTTCTTCTTTGCCGCGGGGAAGAGGACGTTGTTGAGGATGAGCCGGTAGCCGGGCGAGTGCGGGTGCAACGAGAGATCGGTGGGCACGTCGCCGATCTGATGCTGCGGATCCTCCGGATCGTGGCCCCCGAAGAAGGTCCAGGTGCCCTGCCCATGCTCGCCGTGGATGTACTTGACCCACGGGGCACCCGGCTCGTCGGCCAGGACCGTGACGCTGGGCTTGAGGGTCTTTCGGGTGAAGGAGGTCGTGAGCCCGTAGAAATCGGGAATCACCTGTCGGTGGTTCTGCACCAGCATGGTGGCCACTGGATCGATCTTCGCGCTGAAGTTGAACAGCGTGAAGGAGCCGAGCTGCTGCCGCCGATCCGGGGAGTTGACCTGATGGCCATCGATGTCGGAGTACACCGGAATCGTCGGGCTCAGCTCCAGCTGCGCGTTCTGAAACGCCAGGGCCAGCTCCCAGTGCATCCGGCGGGAGGCGTCCGGATCCATCGGAGTTCCGTCGGCGTACGCCGCCGCGATGTCGACGTGGTCGGCGGCGAGCGCCAGATCGAGCGTCTCGGTGGCCGTGCACATGGCGAACAGAAAGCCGCCCCGACCCACGAACTCGGCGATCGCCACCGCCACCCCCCGCTTCTCCGCCGGGACCGAGGGGAACCCGAGCTGCTTGGCGATCGCCCGGTTGCGATCCACCATCTCCACCAGCCAGGGCGCCCCGGCGTAGTTGAGAAAAAACTTGGAGTACTGGCCGGTGAAATCCTCGTGGTGCAGGTGAAGCCAGTCGTAGGTCTTGAGCTTGCCGCCGACGACCTCGGCGTCCCACACCTTGTCGAACGAGATCCCCGCGTAGTTGAGCGCCATCGTGACCGCGTCGTCCCAGGGAGCCGCGTTGGGCGGCGCGTAGACCGCCACCTTGGGCGCCTTCTCCAGGGGCACCGCGTCCATGTTCCCGCCTTGCAGCGATCCACGGAGTTGAACCACCTGGCCATCATCGAGCGGCTCCACCGCCACGCCGGCCAGCGCCGCGTCCCGCGCGGTGGCCGCGTCGCCCGGTAACAGGAAGGAGCCGTTCCGATAGTTGAGGAACCACTCCGCCCGGCTGCCCCGCTCCAGCACTCGGAATGCCACGCCGTACGCCTTCAGGTGATCGGATTGCGCGTCGTCCATCGGGACCAGCAGCCATGGCGCGGCGCTGAAGAGCCCGACCCGGCCGAGCCGGGGTGACAGCGCGACCAGGCCGGCCGTCCCGCTGATGAGGAAGTCTCGCCGTTTCATGTTTTCGGCACCGCGCCGCGAGCCTGATCCAACCGGCGCCGAGCCTGGGGCACCAGCGCGCTCTCAGGATAGGTGAGAATCAGATGCTCCAGCCGCGGAATCGCGTCGGCCGTGCGGCCCTGCTCGATCAGCAGCTCGGCCAGGGCGAGCTCCGCCGCCGGCGCGGTGCCCGGCGCGTCGGGTCCCGCGGCGGCGAGAAAAAGCCGCTCGGCCTCGCTCGACTTCCCCGCCTGGCCGTACAAGCGTCCGGCCAGGAGCCGGACCTCGGCGCCTCCCTTGTCGGGCGGCAGGTCGGCCGCCACCCGCTCGAGCCGGGCCGCGGCGTCGGTGGTGTCGCCCCGGGCCAGGACCAGAAGCGCGTGACCCAGGGCGGGAAGACTCTCCGCCTCCATCGGCTGCAGCAGGGCGAGCAGCGCGGTCCGCTGAGTGGCCTCGGCGCGCTCTCCCGCATAGGGACCGGCGGCCTTGAAGCCTTCGATCGCCCCCGCCACATCACCGCGGTAGAGCCGGATCTCGCCGCGCAGTGCGGATCCCTCGATCGTGCTGTCGGACCCGAGCGTCGAATCGGCGCGGGTCAACTCACCGGCCCGTATCCAGCCGAGAACCAGGCGGCGCCGAAGCATGGCGAGCTCGTCGGCGGTGGTAGTCGACTGGATCTCCTTGAGCCGGCGGCCCGCCTCGTCCAGCTTGCCTTCGGCGATCAGCACGCTCACCAGCGTGGTGGCGGCGCCCGCGGACACGGCATTCGGGGCGCCGTGGTCGTCGGCCAGTCCGGCCAGCATGCGCCGCGCCGCCTCGCGGTCGCCCGCGGCGGAGTAGATCTGGGCCGCCTCCAGCCGAAGCCGGGACCCTTCCGGGTCGGGGGTGCGTCCGGCGAGCTCCTCCAGCGCCTGGCCCTGCGCCAGTTTGCCCTCCCGGGTCTGGAGCGGTCGGAGCTGGTCGAGCACGCCCCGGAGCGCCTCCACCGCCATCGTGCGGCTCTCCGGCAGGGCGCGCTGCAGCACCTGCAGACCTCCGAGCGGATCGCCCCAGCGGACCCTGAGCTCGGCCTCGAGCCGCCGGACGGGCAGCTCGGCGCCTTGCCGTTGCAACTCCGCCAGGAGCGCGGGCCGTGCGGCTTCGGGCACTTGTCCCAAAGTGGCGATGGCAGTGGCCCGGTATCCCGGCGCCCGGCGGACGGCGGCGAGCCACTCCCTGAGCGAGCCCGCGTAATCACCGTCGGCGTAGGCCAGCTGAGCCATCTCGGCGGCGAGCGCGTCCGAACGGTGAAGTTCCTCACGGCCTCGGGTATACGCCTCCACGGCACCGCGCCGATCGTGTCGGCCCAGCGCCGCGCCGCCCCATTCCCGGTACGGCGTCTCGTCGCCCGGGGCGATCGCCGCCCAGCGCTCGGCGATCGCCCGGATGCTGTCGGGCCGGTCCGCGGCGGCCCAGGCGCGGAGCGCGATGCCGTAGAGCGGTCCGCTCCGCGGGTTCGCCGCCAGCCCGGCGCGCACGGCAGGCAGGATCTCGGCACTCCGGTCCAGCGGCAGCAGCACCCGCTCGAGGCCTAGCAGCGCAGCCGGGTCGCCCGGCGAGCCAACCAGAACTGACCGGTAGGCCTCGGCGGCCGCTGGATAGTTGCCCCGGCGCTCCAGGTCGAACGCGCGCGACATCGCCTGCTGCTGCGCCGGCAGCGCGCTGGACAGTACGCCGAGCCAGCCGAGGACCGCCGCGAGTGTCCGCACGCTATCGTGCACCCGGCTCGGAAAGCCGGCGGAAGTAATCCACGACCAGCCTGCGCTCCTCCGGGGAGAGCTGCTGCAGCTCGTCCCAGGTCGGCACCCGCAACCCGTCCTCGCCCTGGAGCCGCGCCCGGAGCGCCGGCGGCAGGTGGACACTGTCATCGGTGGCCACGGTGCTCTGCCGCTCCTTCCGCTCGTCTTCCTCCCGACCCTGCAGGGTGCGTCCGGCATCCAGCATCCGGCGGAACAGCCGCTCCTGGCGCTCCACCATCTGGCGGTCCAGCCGCCCGGCCTCGAGGCGTTTGGCCAGCTCCTTGGCTTCGTCGCCCATCTCACCCGCGCCCGGCATGTTTCCCTGCCCTTTCAGCTTCTGCAGCTCCTCGGCCAGCGCCCGCTGTTGCGCGCCCAGCCGTCGGAGCTGCTCCTGAATGGCGCCGGAGCCAGCCATCGGCAACAGGCCAGCCGACTGCTGGCCCAGGCCGCCCTGCTGCTGCGCCAGCTGCGCCATCCGTTCCATCGCCTCCTGGAGTCCGGACCCGGACTCCGAGCCCGCGACATCGCTCCGGGCGCGCAGCAGCTGGTACGCCGCCGCGTTCAAGGCGTCCACCGCGCCGCCCGCCGCTTCCGCGCCTTCCCGTGAGTTGGGCGTGGTGTTGCTGATGGCTTCCCGGGTTCGCTGCATCTGCTCCTGCGCCCCGCCGAGCGCCTTGCCGATGGCCGGAGGCACCAGGGCATTCTTCCCGGCCGTCCTGCGCACCTGCTCCAGCACCCGTTGGAGCCCCTCCTCGATGGCGCCTTGCTCCGCCCGCAGCGAGCCACCGGCATCGCCTTCGGTACGGAGCGACTCCGCCAGCGTCAGCTCGCGTTGCGCCAGCCGGCTGGTTTCGGCGAGCGCCTGATCCAGACCCTTCGCCACCTCCTCGCGCCACTCCCGCTGCATGTCCTGACGCTCACTCTGGAGCTGGTCGGACAGGGGCTCCAGGGATTGGGCCGCCTTCTCGCCGGACTTCTGCGCCTGCTGCCGACGTCCGGCGCGACTCTCCTTGCTCGCCTGCTGCATCTGCCGCGCGGCCCGACTCGCCTGCTGCCCCGCCGAATCGAGCCGCTCCTGCCGCGCCGGCGCATCCATCGATTTGGCGATGCGGTCCAGTGCCGATCCCAGGGAGTCGGCCCGGGTGGCGAGCTGCTGTTCGGCGGCTGCCGCGCGCGTGCTGTCGGCCGAGGGGACCTGCGCGTTCCATTGTCGCTGTTCCTGGGCCAGATCCTTCGATTCCTTGCTCAGGTTGGCCAGGTCCCCTTCGAGGGCAGCGCGGCGGAACAGCTCCTTGCTCCGCTCCAAGGCATCCCGCAACTCCTTCTGGGACTCGGCCAGGCGCTCGAGGGCGTCCTTGGCGCGATCCGCATCGAGGTTCTTGAGCGCCTGCTGCAGTGCGGCCAGCCGCTCGCGCAGCTCCGGCGAGAGCGCACGATCGATCTGCTCCCGGATCTCGGAGAGTTCCCGTTGCCAGGCCGTATCTGCCAGGCCGGCCGCCTCCGCGCTCTTCCGCAACGCGTCCAACGACTGCTTGAGCCGCTCAGCCTGCTTCATGAGCTCCTGCTGGGACTGCGCGACCGTTTCGGCCCGCTTGGCCTCCTCGAAGGTGAGCGACTCGCCCTGCTTCTCTCCTGCGCTTTCCACCGGCCGCGAGCGCTCCTGGGCCAGGTCGCCGGTCTGGCGCTCGAGCCGTTTGCTCGCCGCCGTCACCGAGTCGAGCTGGCTTGCCACCGTGGCGCTTGCCAGCCGCTCGGCCGCGCGCACCTCGCTCATCGTGGGCAGGCGCAGCACGAACTGGCGCGACCGGCCGGTCTGCCGTTGCGGGGTATTGTCCGCCGCGACCGCGTAGTAGCGCACCGTATCCCCAGGCAGGAGACCCCGCCGGTTGAGATCGAGGGTATAGGTGAGGATGGCGCGGTCCGGCTTCTCCGCCGGGAGTGGAATGGTTTCCCGGCGGAAGGAGTCCGTCACGCCGAGATAGCTGATCCGGCGGCTCAGCAGCGTCACCTCGGTGATCTGGTGATCATCCCGGACATCCAACACCAGCGGGACCTGGAGACTCACTGGCGCCAGGGTGTCCACGCCGGGCACCGGAACGTCCACCCGTGGGGCGCTGTCGGCGACGACGCGGACCGGCAATCGTACGGTGTCGCCGGCTAGCGGGGCCCCGCTTCTGGTGGTCAGTGAGAGGCGATACTCTCCGGAGCTCGGGGGAACGAAGCTGCCGCGGAACCGTCCATCCTCGACCGCGAGTGATGCCACGAGACGTCCCGCCGACCAGGCCGCGCGGGCCAGGGGTGCCGTCGCCTCGCCTCGAGTCTCCAGGCGAGTGCCGGCCGGAAGCAGCAGCGTGTCACCGCTGGTCGGAACCGGCTCGGCCTCGAGTCCCAGATAGGCGGGGTAGTGGGCGGTGACCGTGACTGAGCCCAGGAAGACCGGCAGGCGCACCCGGACCAGCACCGTGTCCGACCCACGGCTCCCGCTGGTGATGCGGGCGAAGAGGTCGCTCTCGAGCGGGCCCGTGCTGATGCGGGCGCGGCCGGTGGAGTCGAGTGCCACGCTGCGCGGACGCCATGCTTCCCCGGGAGACCTGAGCCAGAGCGTGGCGTCCCGCCGCCCGAACGCCAGGAGCTCGAGGTCCACCGAATCTCCCCGGTCGACCACGCCACGCGCCGGGCGGATGCGGAGCGGAGCGATGGTCGCTTCCCAGGCACGACGCGGGTGCCAGAGCGCGGCAGCGGCGCCTCGAATCGGCCCGGCGGAGGTGAAGGCCGTGAGCCCGAGCACCAGGAGCCCCGCCCCCGCCAGCATGATGACTCGGACCACGCGGGCGAGCGGCGCCACCGCCGCGGGCCCACGGCGCTCGAGATCGGCGGCCTGCGCCCGGTCGGCCAGCTCGAAGAGCGCCTCGCTGGTGCCCGGCGCGATCACGCCCAGGAGCGCGGTCAAGGTCCCGGAGCGCCAGGCGCCCAGCTCCTCGAGTCGGCCGGCCACCCGTAACGGCGCCAGCCGTGCCTGTGCCACCCAGGCGAAGCAGGCCACCAGGATCAGCGCCGCGATCGCCACGCCCCACGCGACCAGGACCCAGTACGGCGCGTCGATCCACCCCAGCCGTGCCGACCACGCCGCCACGCCGAGGAGCAATCCGCCCAGGCCGAGCCCAAGCGTGCTCCAACCGATCCACGATCGGGCTCTGAGCGGAGAGGCGAGGCGTGCCAGGGCCTCCCCGGTTGCGGGAGCGCTCACCCGCCGTACCCCACGGCGTAGGCGAAGAGGTTCACGCCCATCCGGAGCGCCGCCTCGTGCTTCTCCGGCGGATCGTGATGCACTTCGGCGTCCTCCCAGCCGTCGCCCAGGTCGCACTGATAGTCATAGAACACGGCGAGCCGCCCATCCAGGAAGATGCCGAACCCCTGGGCCGGCTTGCCGTCGTGCACGTGGATCTTGGGCAGTCCCTTGGGAAAGTCGTACACCAGGTGGTAGATCGGATGGTCCAGCGGGACCTCCACCAGGGGGTGATCGGGAAAGAGCCGGGCCAGCTCGCGCCGGAGCGAGGCATCCATCCCGTAATTGTCGCTGGCGTGGAGGAACCCGCCCTGGAGCAGCCAGGCTCGCAGGTTGGCCAGATCCGAATCGCTGAAGTGGACGTTGCCGTGGCCGGTCATGTGGAGGTACGGCATCGACCAGAGCCGGTCGTCGCTCAGCGTGACCACGACCTCGGTATCGGCCACCGGCAGGGTGGTACGCTCACGGATCGCCCGCAGCAGGTTCGGCAGGCTGGAGGGATTGGCGTACCAGTCGCCGCCGCCCTCGTAATGCAGCCGGCCGATGGTCATGACGGGCGCCGGCCTGGGAGCCAAAAGCGCGACCAGCGCGAGCAGGGCGGCACGGACCATCAGGGCAACTCCATCACCAGCCGGTAGGCGTCGTTCCGTGGCAGCCCGAGGGTTTCGGTCAGCCGCCGCACCACCTCGCGCCGGGTGAGACCCTGGGCCAGGAGCACGGTGGCCTGTTCGACAGCGTCCTCCGTGCGATCCGAGGGCGCCGCCGGGCCGCCCGTGCCCTGCAGCACGATGGTGAGCTCGCCACGCGGGGGGACCTCAGAATAATAGTTCATCAGCTCGCCCAGCGTGTCGGCCCGAAACTCCTCGTGCAGCTTGGTCAGCTCACGCGCGACTACCGCCGGACGGCCCGCCCCCGCCGCCGCGCCGAGATCTCGGAGCAATGCCACCAGTCGGGACGGCGCCTCGAACAGGACGACGCTCCATTCCTCCGACGCCGCACGGGCCAGGAGCCGGGTCCGCTCGCTCCCTTTACGAGGCACGAATCCCAGGAAGACGTAGCGGTCCGCGGGAAGCCCCGAGGCGGACAGTGCCGTCGCCACCGCCGAAGGGCCCGGGACCGGGATGACGGTGATCCCCCCGGCGCGGGCGGCCGAGACCAGGCCGGCGCCAGGGTCACTGACGCCTGGGGTGCCCGCGTCGGAGACCAGCGCGACGTCCCGGCCCTCTGCGAGGATCTCCAGCAGCGCCTCCAGCCGGCGGTCCTCCGAGTGCGCGTGGTAGCTGAGCACGGTCGGTGACGCGCCGAGGTGAGCCAGGAGACCGCGGGTGCGGCGGGTATCCTCCGCGGCCACCACCGGCACGGACCGGAGCACCTCGCTGGCACGTGCCGTGAGGTCGTTCAGGTTGCCCAGCGGAGTCGCCACGACGTAGAGTGTGCCGGGATCGCTCATGGTGCCGGAATGATAGCCCGGACCGGAAAGACGAAAGGAGTGGAGGGGCCGGCGACGGCCCCTCCACTCCTTTCCGTGAGATCACCGTCTCAGGCGAGGTGCTGCTTGATCTTGCCTTCCAGCGTGGCCTTGGGAACGGCGCCGATCACGGTGTCGACGTGCTGGCCGTTCTTGAAGAAGAGGATGCTGGGAATCGAGCGCACGTTGAACCGCATCGCGGTCCGCTGGTTGGCGTCGACGTCCACCTTGGCCACCTTGGCGCGACCGGCGTACTCACCCGCGAGCTGCTCCAGTATGGGAGCGACGATGAGGCACGGCCCGCACCAGGTCGCCCAGAAATCGACCAGAATGAGTCCGTTCGCCTGCTCGATTTCGGCGGCGAACGAGGCGTCGGTCACGTGGACACTGGGAGCATTCGGCGCGGCCATGATGTTATTCTCCTGTAGTTGATACCTGCTCGACTCAAATCCGTCGGAGGGACCGCGTGCCTGATCGCCCCCGCATCGCGCATGTCGGCGTTGCCGTGCCCGACCTCGACGTGGCCCTTGCCTTCTACCGCGACGTGCTGGGCCTCGAACCCCATGCCCCTGAGACCGCCGACGGTGCCGCCATCGTGGCCCTGCCCTTCGGTGATGCCGAGGTGGAGCTGCTGGCACCACTCCAGCCAGACAGTCCCATCGGCCGGTTCCTCACCCGGCGCGGCCCCGGCATTCATCACATCTGCTATCGGGTGACCGACCTGGATGCCGCCCTCGACGCGTGTCGTGCGGCCGGCTACCGGTTGATCGACGAGGTTCCCCGGCTGGGCGCTGGCGGGCGCCGCATCGCCTTCGTCCATCCCTCGGCGACGGCGGGGATCCTGCTCGAGTTAACCGAATAAGATAACAAGGACCGGCGTGAGAGGTTCCCGGGTCACTGCTGGCCGGTGCTGTCTTTCTCCGAGGGGTTGCACGGACGCGCGGGGTTGCCGGCCGCGGCAATGTCCACCTGGTTGACCAGCCAGCTCCCGTCTGCCAGCTGGATCACCACGAACGGCACGATCCAGGTGCAGGCGGCGCGACGGATCTCGACCTGCACGGCGTGCTTGGTGGGAGGGTTCTGCGGGGTGTCGGACGCGATCCGCGAGTCGTCGCTGCGGAGGTACGCCTGCATGATGGTGACCCGGCGCTCGTAGTCCGACGGCTGGTGGGTCTTGGACGCCGGGCCCGCGGCGGTGCCCCAGAGGGACGCCATCTTGGCCACATTGCTGTCCACTACGGCCTTCATGAAGCTCTGCACCGCCTCGGCCGCGGTGCCGGCCGGCCGGACCGGCGCTGTCCCGGCGCCGGCACCACCGCACGCAGCCAGCGCAAGCCCGGCCGCGAACCCTAGTCGCTGAATCACAACTCTCTCACTGGTGGGATGTTGGCTGGCGAACTTAACCGGCTCTGGAGCCCCGGGCAATGACACCGATCCGGCTGTACATCAACGTCGATCACGTCGCGACCGTGCGGGAGGCGCGGCGGACCGACGAGCCCGACCCGGTCGAGGCCGCCCTTCTCTGCGAGGCTGCCGGAGCAGACGGAATCACTGTCCACCTTCGGGAAGACCGCCGCCACATCCAGGATCACGATGTCGAGCGCCTGGCCCCCAGGGTGAAGGTCCTCAACCTCGAGCTCGCCACCAGCTCGGATGTGGTCGAGCTCGCCTGCCGCCTGCGACCCTACCAGGCCACCATCGTTCCCGAGCGGCGGGAAGAAGTGACGACTGAGGGCGGGCTCGACCTGGCCCGGCCCAATCCGCGGCTTCGGGAGACGATTCGCCGGCTGGACGAGGTCGGGGCCCGGGTGAGCCTGTTCGTGGATCCCGACGCCGCCGCGCTCGACGCCGCCAAAGACCTGGGCGTCCCCGCGGTCGAGCTGCACACCGGACGCTACGCCCATGGCTGGCGCCAAGGTGATGCGGCCCTGGAGGAGCTCCGCCGGGCGGCGCGTCACGCGGCCGACATGGGCTTGTTCGTGCACGCGGGCCATGGTCTCACCTACCAGAATGTCGTGCCGGTCGCCGCCATAATGGAGATCGAGGAGCTCAACATCGGCCACAGCGTGGTGAGCCGCGCCGCAATGGTCGGGATGCGCTCCGCGGTCAGCGAGATGGGCCACTTGGTGCGCGGCGCGAGGCGCTGATAGCTTAGTGGCTATGACCAATCCCCTGGCCAGCGCCGACTTCTTCGCCCTCGAGGCGGGCGAGTGCCTCGACCGCCTCGAGTCCGAGGTCGATCGGGAGCAGGCGCCGCCTGCCGATGAGTTCCTGCGCAACGCACGGGTGCTCCGGGGCTCAGCGTTGATGGCCGGTCAACATGCGATCGCCCGCGCGGCGGCCGGGCTCGAGGCACTGGCCCGGGCGCATCGAGACCAGCCCCGCGACTGGGACGCGGCGCTCCGGGCGCATCTGGTACAGGCGGTGGAGGAGTTTCGGCTGCTCATCCGCCGGGTGCGCGACTGGACCGAGGCGGACTCGGCGCGCGCGTCCCGCCTGGCCTTGGGTCTCGAGTCGCTCGCCGGACGCGCCGAAGCGGAGGAGCAGCAGCACCACGCCGAGCGCGGCGAGCTCAACACCGGTGTGCGCGCCTTCGTGGCCCGCGAAGGGGCGCTCATCGCCAGCGCGCTCGATCGGGCGGCGCGCTCGCTCCGCAGCGCGCCCGGCGATCGCGAGCCGTTGTATACCGTCATCCGGCGGATGCAGTCGCTGCGCGGACTCGCCGAACTGGGCGAGCTCGTCCCCCTGCCCGAGATCCTGGATGGCATCGAGCTCGCGGTCGGCGATCTCACCCGGCTCTTCGCTCCGCCACCCGGCGTGGACGAGGTGATGGGCGCGGCGTCCCAGGCGCTGACCCGGATGTCGCGCGACATCGCGGAGCGCGGCCGCCCCGACCCGGAGGCGCCGGAGGCCCGGCGCTTCACCGATCTGCTGCTCCGAGCCTTCGCGGTGGAGCGCGACGTCGTGCCGATCGAGTCGCTCTTCTTCGCCGGTGATCCGGAGCCGGTCACTCCACCGCTGGCACAACCGCAGTTCGCCGCCCCTGCCCCGCTGGGGCCCCTGGAGCTGGTGAGTCACGGCGAGCACCTCTGCCAGAGCGCCGATCTCATCGCCAACGCCCGCTCGGCCACGGAGCGCGACCTCCGGCTCTACCACCTGCTCGGCGTGCTGCGCTCGGCGGGCTCCCCCGGGCCCGATCCGGTGGCCAGCGGCCTGGCGGTCTTCGCCCGCTCGGCACGTGAGGCCCTCGCGGTTGGCGTGGCGGCTAGCGCAACCGCGGCGCTGGTGGGCTGCTTGCGCGAGGGCGGCGAGCTGCTTCGCGCTGTGGCCGACGCGGACGACCGGATGCTGATCTCGCGCCGTATCCTCGATGTGGCGTATCGGCTGGACGGACTCCGTCTCGCGGAACAGCCCCCGCAGGCGGCGACGACGCTGGCAGCCACACCGGCTCCCCGCGCTCGGCCACACGCGGAGACAGCCCTATCGCCCCGCGGGGCCACCGGATTGATCAATGGCGAGACCGACGTCGTCTCCATCGATTCCCTGCTCTACGACGAGGAGCCGGTATCGATCCTGAGTCTCGCCCCCGACGAAGCCTCCGATGACGTGATACCAATCGCCGCTCTTGCGCCCGATCCCCCGGAGTGGGGACTGGAAGCGAGCTTCCGCACCTATGACCGGCTGCGGCGCGAGGCGGCGGGCTCACCTGCATCCGAGCCGGCCATCGCTCCGGTGCCTGATCTGCAGACCGTGGAGATCGCTGCCCTCTGCTACCGCGGCCGCGCGGCGCTGGAGCGCGCCGGTCTGGTGCGCCAGCAGCTGGCCGACGAGCTCACCCGTCACGGCGGGCTCGACGCCATTCAGCCACTGCTGCAGGAGTTGCTCGACCTCGTGCCGCTCGCGCTTGCCGAAGCCTGAGACGGGCTCGCGCGGAGAGACGGCGCGCCGCGCCGTTGCCGCCCTGCTCGGCATCGCGCTCGCCGTGGCCCTCCTGTTCTGGGCGCTTCGGGGTGTGCACCTCTCCGAGGTCCTCCTTCATCTCCGCGCGGCACGATCGGTTCCCTTGGCCGTGGCGGTTGTCCTCGCCACCTCCACCTTCCCGCTTCGGCTGGTGCGCTGGCGGCTCCTGCTCCGCGACGAGCGGGGCGGTCCGCTGCCGGCCTGGCCGCTCTGGCACGCGGTCGCCATCGGCTTCATGGCCAACAACCTGCTGCCCTTCCGCGCCGGTGAGCTGGTCCGCACTTTCGCGGCGACCCGTCTGGCCGGTGCCCGCTTCAGTGCGGTGCTCTCTTCCATCGCGGTGGAGCGCATCTTCGATGGCCTGGCCGTGGTGGCTCTACTCATCATCGCCCTGCTGGCGTCCGACTTCCCGCCCGACATCGCCGTCGGCGGTGTCTCGCTCCGCCATGCGGCTCAGGCCGCGGGCACGATGGGTCTGGCGGCCCTGGTGGCCGCCGTGCTCATGGTGGCGTTCCCGCTGGCCACCGAGCGGCTGGTGCGGCGAGCGCTACCGGCGGGCCGGGTGACCGACAAGATCGTGACGTTACTCGAAGGCATCCGCCAGGGACTCGCCGTGCTCCGCTCGCCTGCCCGGCTGGCCGGCGTCGTGTTCTGGTCGTTCGCGGTCTGGCTGACCAACGCCGCCGCCTTTTACGTGGGCTTCGAGGCGTTCGGCATCCCGGTGAGCTTCGTCGGCGCGCTCCTGCTTCAGGGCGTGCTGATCTTCGGCATCACCGTGCAGTTCACCCCCGGCTTTGTGGGGCAGTTCGAGGCCGCCATCGTGGCCGCGCTGGCGCTGTATGAAGTGCCCAATGCACTGGCGTCGTCCTACGCGATCGCCTTCCACGCCACCACCTTTCTCCCGATCATCCTGCTGGGCGCCTGGTCGCTCGCCCGGACGCCGATCGGCCTTGGGGACCTCCGCCGACCGGTGGTATGAGCGAGTCCGTCACCCTCTCCGCACCCGCCAAGATCAACCTCTTCCTGCGGGTCCTGGCGCGGGAATCAGACGGATTCCACGGCCTGGAGACGCTGTTCTGTCTGGTGAGCCTGGCGGACCAGATACGGCTCGAGCGGCGGGAAGGTCGGGGTGTCACGATCGAGGTCGAGGGCGCGGACGTGGGCCCGCCGGAGCAGAACCTGGCCCTGCGGGCCGCGGCGATGGTCCTCGAATCGACCGGCAACCGCTTCGCGGCTCACCTGACTCTGACCAAGCGGATTCCGGTGCGCGCGGGTCTGGGGGGCGGCTCCAGCGACGCGGCGGCGGCCTTACGGGGTGCCAATCAGCTGGCGGGAAACGCTGTGCCCCGCCATGAGCTGCTGCAGCTCGCCGCCCGGCTGGGCAGCGACGTACCGTTCTTCCTGACCGGGGCCCCGCTCGCTCTAGCCTGGGGTCATGGCGAGCGGCTGCTCCGACTTCCTCCGCTTCCCGCCGCGCCCCTCCTGCTGCTGACGCCACCCGTGGCCATTGCGACCGCGGAGGCCTACGGCTGGGTCGATGCGGCGCGGCAGTCGGCTGGCCGGCGCGGCGCCGTCGCGCTGGACCTCGACGCGCTTTCTCGCTGGGGTGACATCGGGCGGATGGCGGGGAACGACTTCGAGTCCGCGGTGTTCGGCCGGCACCCGGAGGTGCGCGCCGCGTTCGAGGCGCTGGTGGCCACCCATCCACTGGTCTGCCGGATGAGCGGATCCGGATCGACGCTCTTCGCCGTCTATCGCTCCGCCCGGGAGCGCGACGATGCCCGCATGATGCTCGGCCGCAAGCACGGAGCCGTGGCGGCGGCCGAGACTCTCGCGTCTACTGCAGCTTGACGATCCTGGCGACCGACGGGACCCGCGCCGTACTCACGATGAACAGCATGTAGTGCCCCGGAGGCGCGATGCTCCGGCTGGTCGGCGCCGTCAGAGTGAGGCCGCCGCTCACGCTGGTGAACGACAACGGAACGAATCGCTGGTTCTGGTCGAAGGCGTGCGTGGTCGAGCCCAGCCGGATGAGCGCAACACTGCCGATCGGCGTCCCGTCCGTCTGGCCGACAAAGAATGTCCCCATATAGCCGATCGTCGCAGGGGCGCTGGTGATGACCGGACGGGTGCCGTTGAATAGGTAGGGCGGTGAGTAGAGCTCCGCGTTGAGCTGCGCGGTGGCCACGCCCCCATCCCCGCTGCCCGCATTCAGCACCCGGCCGTCCGGCAGCAGAATCGATGTCCCGTGATAGCCTCGGACGGAGGTGTTGCTGGCCAGAGTGGTCCACTGGCCGTTGGAGCCCGCCTGCGGGTTCCAGAGCTCGGCCGCGTGCACCGCCTTGGACTCGTCGGTGAATCCGCTGCCGGCGGTGCCGCCGGTGGCCAGCACATCGCCGGTCGGCAGGACGGTGGCGTTGAGGTGCCGCCGCGCGAAGGCCATCGAGCCGGTCCAGTGCCATGCGGGAGTGGCTGGATTGAGATCAATGATCTCCGCCGTGTTGGTGGTACGGCCGCCACCGGCGTAGAGGATCTTCCCCGGCTGGTACATCACGGCCGAGCCGTAGTCCCGCGTTCCGTACAATCGGTACCCCACGCTGCTCCAGGATCCCGTGCCGGAGGTCTTGAGGTAGAGCGTCTTCTGCTTCTCGCCGGCCAGAAAGACGCGCCCGTTCGGCGCCAGAAACATTCGCGGGTAGTACGGGAGCGTCCGGCTGGCCGAGCTCAGCGCACGCCAGGCGCTGCCGGTCCACACCTCCGGGATCAACACGTTGGTGGAGGTCTGGTCGCGACCCGCGATCGTCAGCACCTCGCCGGTACCCAGGGTGGTGGTCGTTGGGTACCACCGGCCCTTGGCCATCGGCGGGCCGGAGGACCACGTTTCGCTCACGGGGTCGAACAGGTTGAGGTCCGGGAGCCCACGATCGTCATCGATGTGACCGCCCGCCACGAAGACCCGACCATCAGGCAGCAGCGTCTCTCCGGCGCAGAATAGCAGGGAAGGGCTCGGGACCGAGGTGAAGACACCGGTGCCTGGGTCCCACACCGTTGGCACGCCGTTGTGTCCCCAGCTCAACACCTTCCCGGTGGGCAACAGGGTGAGATGGACGGCCACGATGGGCCAGGCGAACGGTGGCGTCCACTGTCCCCCGGAGGCGGGGTCCGTCGCGACTCCAGCGACCGTCGCCGCAATAGCGGGTGCCCCGCACGCCAGACCTCCGTTCGCCCGCCGGGCCACTCGCTCGTCGTTGCGGTAGAGCTCGACCACTCCGGCGTGCCTCGTCTCGATCTCCGTCTCGCTGTGCGCCGGGTCCTCGTTCGGCGCCTCGACCAGCGATACCTGGCCCGATTCCGAGGTCCCAGCCACCCGGTACGTCAGGTCCAGCCGCGCCGGCGTCCCGTTGGTGGCGAGAAACTTGTTGCCGCAGACGTAGACCAGATCGATGGGGGCGAGGGTACTGCCATCGGTCTCCTGGTCGAGGGGAACGTCGGGCCTTGCTGCTGGTGCAGAATCCTGCGTCTCTCGGCAGCCGGTGAGGAGCAACCCCACCAGCATGGCACACGAAGCTGCGCCGAGCGACCCGCGTGCGCGCATGGTGCTCTCCGACGAGCGAGAAAAATCGAGTTATGGTGGAGATCAGAATGGCCCGCTCAGGCGATATGCACGATGCGGGCCATGGAAGGTACCCCGTTTCCGGCGAGAAAGAACACCGTGTAGTCACCCGCTAGGAGGATCGATTCCCTCGGGCGTGACCGGGATGGCACGGATTTCAGCGGGGCAACCCCGTGGCGCAGTTTACCGTGTCAGCGTTCAGGTGTACGTTCCCCCGCACTGGCCCTTCGTCCAACGGCAGGACAGCGGACTTTGGATCCGTTAATGGTGGTTCGAATCCACCAGGGCCAATTTTCCTTCGCCCGACCCGCAGCGCCTCATTGCAGCTGAATGATCTTTCCCTTCGAAGGCACCCCGTTCCGATTCAGGATGAACAGCATGTAGTGGCCTGGGGGCGCGAGATTGTGGTCCGCTGGCGCGGTCACGCTCACTCCCGTCGATGTCGCGGTGAAGCCCAGCGTGTTGGCGCGCTGGCCCGCGTCGAAGGCGTGGGTCACCGAGCCGATCCGGATCCAGCGCACGTCGGTGACCTGCGCGGCATTGGGTGTCTCGACGGTGAAATTGTCCCCGATGCCCACCGTTGCCGGAGCGCTCGTGATCGTCGGCCGCGCGCCCTTGAACAGGTAGGGCGGTGAGAAGATCTCGTGGTTCTTCTGGTCCGGCACCGGAACGATTCCGCCGCCGGGCTGGGCGGCCAGCGCGTTGCCGCTGGCGCCGTGGAGCACCGTGCCGTCCGGGAGGAGCAGCGACACGGAATGGTAGACTCGCATCACTCTGTTGGCCGCGAGCTGGGTCCACTGCGTGGGGTGCTTCGGGTCCCAGAGCTCGGCCGTCTTCACGGCGTCCCCGGTATTGATATCCACGAAGCCACCTCCACTGGTGCCTCCCGTCACGAGCACCGTCCCATCCGGCAGGACGGTGGAATTGAGGTGCCGGCGGGCGAAGTGCATCGGGGCGATGTTGGTCCAGTGGGGACTCCCCGACGGCGTGATCAGATCGATGATCTCCGCGGTGGCCGTGGGCGCCGACGCCCTCGGGTCTGGCGTCGGCCAGTTGGGGTCGCCGCCGCCACCCGCGTAGAGGATCTTGCCGGCATCGTACATCACAGCCGTCCCATAGTCCCTGTTCTTCTGATAGAGGTGACTCGGGCCGTCGATCCAGTGCCCGCGTTGGCCTCCGGTCGAGCCGTCCACGTCGAACCAGCGCGACTTGATGCGCTCCCCGGCCATGAAGATGAGCCCGTTCTTCGGGTCCACGAAGTTGCGAGGGTAATAGGGAATCACGGTATCGACGGCGCCGGGGAGCTTGACCCAGTGGTCGCTTTCCCAGATTTCCGGTATCGTCACCACGTTGCCCGCTGAATCCCGCCCGGCCATGGTCAGCATGCGCCCGTCGGGCAGCTCGGTGACGGTGGGATACCATCGGCCGAAGGCCATCTTCGGCCCGGAGGTGAAGCTCCCGCTGCCCGGGTCGAAGATGTTGGTGACGTCGATTCCCTTGTCGTCGTCCTTGTGCCCACCCGATACCATGAGCTTGCCGTCCGGCATGAACGCGTGTCCGGAGCAGAACAGCATCGTATCGACCTGGACCATCTGCGCGGTGGAGAGCGGGTCCCCGCTGGCCGGATCCCAGAGCCTCGGCCTGCCGCCCATCGTGCCGGTGGCGCCGTTGTCGTACTTGCCCCAGCCCAGGATTTTCCCGTTGGGCAGCAGATGCATGTGCAGCGGCACGATATCCCAGGGGACCAGCGGCCCCCAGGAGCCGCTCGTGGCCTCAGGGGGGAGCGCCGAGACGTCGATGGAGGAGGAGGTCACGCTGTTCGAGCCGGCGGTGAACTCGAGCGTGTGGGAACCGGTACCGTTGATCCCGAGGTCGGCAAAGGCGGCCTTTCCGTCCGCGCCGGAGACGGCGCTGGTCACGCCCTCGAGCGTGCCCCCGCCAGACTTGATCGCCGCAGTGACCGTCACGCCATTGGCGAGGGCACCCTGTGCGTCCCGCACCAGCAGCACCGGCTGCCGATCCGGCGCCAGCACTTCCTTGTCCAGTGCCGAGTCGGGCGGCTGGACCACGATGGCCAGCGGAACCGGCGCCTCCGCCGTCGCTGTGAAGGCAACCGCCGGCAGATCGCCCGCCGTGGCCGACGCCGACTGCGCTCCCGCCGTATTTCCCAGCGTCCACCGAACCGCCGCATGGCCATCCGCCCCGCTGGTCACGCTCGAGCTGCTCACGCTGCCGTTCGCGCTCCAGTCCACCGCGACGCCTTTGAGCGGTTGTCCCTGGGAATCCTTGACGATGACGACCAGCGAATCCGGCAGCGCGACACCCACGGGTCCGTTCTGGCCGTTGCCGGACACCATCGCGAGTGAGGCCGGCTGGACGTCCTGCGGACCCGTATCTCCGCCGCATCGGAGCGAGGCCGCTCCCAAGGCCGCACCCAAAATCCAAGTTCGGAGGCTGCGCGTAGCAATCATTCGGGCTTCCAGGACGTAAGCGGTCAAGAGCGCCGGTGGTCGCACCTTTCACGCCACCATGAACGCCCGACGAGGGATCGTAAGTTACTCGAAATCAGCCAATTACCTATCCTGCTGGGGCCCGTGACGCAGAAGCGCCACGGGCAGAACGGCAGGAGCGCAACACTTCGGGGCTGGGTGGCCGGCCGCTGGCCCGTCCCGCCCGCGTCTGTTTAGGTTATCCTGGAACGCCTCCGGAAGGAATCGAATCGTGCGCGTTGGTGTCATGCTGCGCCACTACGACCAGCACAACGGCGGCGTCCGGGTGTACACCCGGAGGCTGCTGCAGGCGTTGTTCGAGCTCCGTAGCGGGCACGAATTCGTCCTCCTGTACCGAGACCCGGCGCTGATCGGTGCCTACACCGGAGAGCCCGGGGTGGAGGAAGTCGCCCTCTCCGCGGGCTCCTTCCTCGCGTGGGACCAGCTGGCCGTTCCGGCGGCGGTACGGCGGCATGGTGTCGACGTCCTGTTCAATCCCAAATACTCGATTCCGCTCCGGGCCGGCTGTCCATCGGTCTGGGTCTGCCACGGGCTCGACTGGTACGTCATGCCCTGGGCGTCACGCTTTCTCGATCGTCTGAGCCATCGGTTCCTGGTTCCCCGCTATGCTGCCCGGGCCGACGCCATCATCGCGGTGTCGGAGATCACCCGGCGGCACGTCATGGAGTTTCTCCACGTCCCCGAGGACCGGGTGATCACCGTGTACTCCGGCGTGGACGACCTGTTCCGGCGGCCACTCGACCCCGCGCGATTGCGGGAGATCCGCGCCAAGTATTCTCTGCCCGACCGCTTCCTGCTGTACGCCGGCGCAATCTACCCTCCCAAGAACTTCGCGCGGCTGGTCCAGGCCTACGCGCAGGTCGGGCCGGAGCGCGGGCTGCCGTTGGTCGTGGCCGGGGGAGAGAACCGCTTCCTCTCCGAGCGCGAGATCCGGGAGCCGGAAGCTCTCGGCATCGCTCAGTGGGTCCACCGGCCGGGATGGGTGGAGCAGGAGGAGCTTGCCGGGCTCTATGCCCTGGCGGACGCGCTGCTGCTGCCGTCGCTCTTCGAGTCCTGCGGCCTGCCGGTACTCGAGGCCATGGCGGCCGGGTGCCCCGTCGTGACGGCGGATCGCTACGGCACCAAGGAGCTGGCCGAGGGCGCGGCCGTGCTGGTCGATCCCGAGTCGGTCGACAGCATCGCTGCGGGTATCCGGCGGGTGCTGGACGATGGGAGCCTGCGGGTGAAGCTCATCGCGGCGGGCCGGGAGCGGAGCCGCGATTTCCGCTGGAGCCGGACGGCAAGCGAGACGCTCCGGGTGCTGGAACAGGTCGTCCCCGCGTCGCGGCGGATCCCAGCCGCCGCACCCGGCCCTTCCCGGTGACCCCGGCCGGGCCGGCGGATCCAGTGGAGCTGGTGGTCAACGTCCGGCACCTGGCTGGCGTCCGCACCGGGATCGAGATCTACATGGAGGAGCTGCTCGGCGCGCTGGCGAGCACCGGCCAGGTACGGATCACGGCACTCACCTGGGCACCGCTGCACCTCGAGCTCCCCGGCGTGCAGGAGGTCATCCCAACCCGGCGACCCGAGATGCGCGCCGGATCGGTGCGCGCGACGCTCTGGAAGCTCTGGTTCGACCAGTGGGCGTGCCTCCGCACCATCCCTCGCCGTGGCGGCATCCTGATCCACGGCATGGATGGCTTCCTGCCCTATGCGGTTCGCTCTCGCGACCGCTGCGTGGCGACGGTGCACGACCTCGGCTGGCAAGCGCATCCCGAACTGTACGCCAACCGGGTGCGCTGGATGTACTCCGCCCTGTTCCCCTGGTCGGTCCGCCGGGCCGACCGCTTCATAGCCGTGTCCCGCTACACGGCCGACGACCTGATGCGCCGCGCCGGCGTGCCCGCGTCCAAGATCGAGGTGATCTATCACGGGCTCGACCCTGCATTTCACGCCAGCCCCGCGGGTTTCACCGCCGATGATCCGCCCTATCTCCTCGCAGTGGGCGGGGTGTCGCCCCGCAAGAATACCCGCCGGCTGATCGAGGCGTTTACCCGCTGGCGGAGCCGCGGCGGCCATCGAGCGGCGCACCGGCTGCTCATCACGGGTACCTCCCTCGACAGTGATTTCGGCCACAACGGAGCGGGGCTGCCCGAGGGTGTCTCCCTGCTCGGGTATGTGGAGAAGGCCGAGCTCGCGCGGCTGTACGCCGGCGCCGCCGCGTTCATGTATCCTGGGATCTACGAGGGGTTTGGGCTGCCCATCATCGAGGCGATGGCCTGCGGCGCACCGGTCGTAACTTCCTCCACCGGCGCCGCGCCGGAGATCGCCGGCGGCGCCGCGCTGCTGGTCGATCCATTCGACGTGGCGAGCATCGAGTACGGGCTGGAGCGGGTGACCATCTCCGCGGAGGCGGACCGGCTCCGCTCGGCCGGACACGAGCGGGCCCGGCAGTTCCAGTGGAACGATGCTGCGATGGCTACGGTCGAGGTGTACCGGCGGCTGGTGGCCTGAGGCGCAGGAGAAACGGCGACAGCCCGCCGGCGGCATGCCGCCGGCGGGCTGCTCCATTTCATCCCGGATCGAACTTCCGCCAGGGTTTACGGTACCGCTGTGGCGTCGACCGACAAGATGATGTCATTAAAATCTGGCTCACCCGGCCCCGTCGGATCACCTCCATCGTCGATCTTGATGACCCAGTGGGGGAAAGTCCCAGTGAGCTGGATGGCGGGCGTCCCCCGAGGGGGATCAGTCGGTTTACCAGCACCTTGGGTGAATTCGGCCTGAATCTGGGTACCTGCGTCGAACGGCAGGTCGTTGTTGATGTGGAACACGGTGCCATCCGATACCACGCACCCGTTGGTGAAAACCGTCTCCTGGATTGGTTCGGTGATGGCGAAGCGGTTTCCCGCAAACTCGCAGCGTGCGCTGTCCACCGTGACCGTCAGCGTGGCCTTATTGGTAACATCTAGCGTGCAAGTCACGCCGCTGCACTGCAAACCGGCCGGAGGTGTGACGGTGATGTCATCGCTAGCCGAGTCCGTAGCTGCCTGGTCATCGGTGACCGTCAGGGTCACCGTGAATGTGCTGATGGTGTCGGCGACATCATACGTGTGCGTCGGGTTCTGAGTGGTGGCATGGGCGGAATCGTCGCCGAAGTCCCAATCCCAGGACGCGATCGTCCGACCGGTAGCCGCGGTGCTGGTGTCGGTAAAGGTGCAGACCGGCCCGTCGCAGGCCACCGTGAAGCCAGCGATCGGGCCGCCCGGCGGCGGCGGCGTGGTCGTCGACACCGTCACCACGCTGTCGGCCACCGCACTGGCGGCCCCGGCCGAATCCGTGACGGTGAGCTTCACATGATAGGAGCCGGCGGCCGCATAGGTGTGGCTCGGGCTCGTGACGGTGGCGGTGTCGTTGGTCCCCGAGGTGGGTTCGCCGAAGGTCCACAGGTAGGTCAGAGGATCGTTCTCGGGATCGCTGCTGGCGTCGGTGAAGGTGCAGGCCAGGCCGGTGCATGCATGGCTGAACGCGGCCGTCGGGGCCGTGTTGGACGGCCCGCCGCCGTCGCCGCCGCAGGCGGTCCCGGCTGCCGCCGCGCCCACCAGCAGGGCGCACAGATGGAGAGGTCGCATAGGTGTTTGGTCCCCTGCCCCGTTTGAGTAGCGTACTGTGGTCACTGAAGAACGCCGAACAGTACAATCCTGCCACAGTCGGGTCTGTGACGCCAATCGCGCCGGCCAGGACAGGCGTGGGAGCCAAAAGCACTGCCGCCGGGCAACATCGCCCGGCGGCAGTGTCTCGCTGCTCCTGGTGAGGTCTACTCCGGTGTGGCCTTGACCGTGATCACCAGGTCATTGAAGTCCGGCTCTCCCGGGCCGACGAAGCCATCGTCGAACTCCAGGGTCCAGCCGTCGGCGAAGGTGCCGGTGACCCGCAGCTTCGGGTTCTGCGCCCCGGCCACGCCGGTCAGCACTTCGGCGTCGAGCTGGGTGCCGGCCGGGAAGGCTGCCCCGCCGTTGAGGGTGAACGGACTGTTGACGTCGGCGAAGCACCCGTCGGTGAACAGGGTATCGACCACCGGTGCGGTGATCACGAAGGTGTTGCCGTGCGCCTCGCAGTCCCGGCTCGTGAGCGTCACCACGACCGTGGCTGCCTGGTCGAGGCCCAGCGTACAGGCCACGTCGCCGCAGGTCAGGCTGGCCGCCGGGGTCGGCGTCACCTGCTTCGTCGCCTGACTGGTGGCACCGTCGCTGGTGACCACCAGCGTGATGGTGAACGTGGTCAGCGTGGTGATGTCGTAGTGCACCGGCGGGGGATTCTGCACGTTACTGTGCGGGCTGCCGTCGCCGAAGTCCCAGTCCCAGGTCACGACGCTCCCCGTCCCGGTGGTGGTGTTGGTGATGGTGCAGTCGAGCGAGGTGCAGGACACATCGAAGCTGGCCTTGAGCCCGCCTGCCGCCGGCGCGGTCACGGTCACGTCGTTGGTGGTCGAGCCGCTCGCGCCACCGTCGTCCCTCACCGACAGGCTTACGGTATAGGTGCCGGCGGCCGCGAACGTCCGGCTGGCGGCCTGGGTGGTGACGTGGCTGCTGCCGTCGCCGAAGTCCCAGTCGTAGGACGCGACGGTCCCATCGCCATCCGAGCTGTGGTCAGTGAAGGTGCAGACCAGATCGCTGCACTCGGAGGTGAAACTGGCGGTGGGCGGAAGGTTGGGCACCTTCACCTGCTTGGTCGCCGCGTTGGTGGCGCCCTCGTTGTCGGTGACAGTCAGGGTGACGGTGTAGGTGTTGGCGGAGCCGAAGGTGTGGTCCGGATTGGTCTCGGTGACCGCGGCGGTCTGATCGCCGAAGTCCCAGCTCCGCGACGCGATACTACCATCGGCGTCGGTGCTCCCGTCGGTGAACGTACAGGCGAGGTCGCTACAGGCAACGGTGAACGCCGCCGCCGGTGCGGTGTTGTCCGACGGATTGTTCGAGTCTCCGCCGCAGGCCGCAAGCAGCGCAGCCCCAAGGGCGACGGTCAGGACAGGCGAGAAGCGCATAGTGTTGGTCTCGAGCCCCAGGGTGAAGGTGCATTGTGGCAAAGGAACCAAGCCGTGGTGCGCGGTTCGGCTGTCCGCGCAGGAGCCAGACCTGTGCCATCCTGGGGTGTCGATTTTCCAGACAGCAGACCTGTTCTCAAATCTCGACAGCGTGAACACCTAGCTTGCGGGGTGCTAAAAAATGACACCGAGGTGCGCCCACCTCAGTTGTGGCGCACATGCCATAAAGGATCGCAAAAACCCCGCTGCCAGCATCGGCATCCCGCAACGGGGGGTCGGAAAGGCCTTGAGAAACCCGCTCCCGGAGACCGGCGCGACGCCACTGACCCGCCGTTGACTCGCGCCCGGGCCCCTAACTATTTTTGCGGGCTGTAATTATGACGGACCTCTCGCTGTCACGCAGCCAGATGCTGCTCCTGAGCGGGTCGGCCAACCGTGCCCTCGCCGAAGAGGTGGCCA
>DATAOI010000091.1 GCA_036265815.1 Gemmatimonadales bacterium | reverse complement strand
CCCATGCTGCCGTCCAACGAAGCAGCGCTCGATGTGGTCATGCAGGCGATTACCGCCGCGGGCTACGAGCCCGGGCGCGACGTGGCGATCGCCCTCGACCCCGCGGCCTCGGAGTTCTATCAGGACGGCGAGTACGTGTTCAAGAAGGGCGACGGCACCCGCCGCTCGGCCGAGGCGATGGTGGATCTCTACGCCGGGTGGGTGGACCGGTATCCCATCGTGTCGATCGAGGACGGTCTGGCGGAGAACGACTGGGCCGGCTGGGCTCTGCTCACCGAGCGGCTGCACGACCGGGTCCAGCTGGTGGGCGACGATATCTTCGTCACCAACGTCGACCGGCTTGGCCGCGGCATCGAGGAAGGGGTGGGGAATGCGATCCTGATCAAGGTGAATCAGATCGGCACCCTGACCGAGACCCTGCAGTGCATCGAGCTGGCCAAGGGGAGCGCCTACGGCGTCGTCATCTCCCACCGTTCCGGTGAGACCGAGGACACCTTCATCGCCGACCTGGCCGTGGCCACCGGGGCGGGCCAAATCAAGACCGGCAGCGCCAGCCGCACGGACCGGACGGCCAAGTACAATCAGCTGCTCCGCATCGCCGAGGAGCTGGGTGAGCTGGGCCACTATCCCGGACGGGACCTGTACCCCTTGTGACGCTCGCGCGCCTCGCGATGCTGGCGGCGGTGGTCTTCGCGCTCTACTTCGCCATTCAGGGCGGTGAGTACGGCACGCTGGACCTGATGAAGCTCCGCCGGCAAGTGGCGGCGGAGGAGGAGAAGGTCGCGTTGCTCAAGCGTGCGCTGGACTCGCTCGGGCGCCAGGCCATGGCCATCGAGCACGATCCCCGGGTGCAGGAGCACGTCGCCCGCGAGCAGTTCGGCATGATCCGAAAAGGCGAGCTACTCTACAAGCTGGTCCCGGCCGACAGCGCTGGCCCCTGACGTTTTTCCAGGCACGTCGAAGTGATCCAGCACCCCGCAGCCCCACCCGACTCACCCGGCTCGTCCAGCCAACGGCTGGTACCGTATCTCTGGGCGATTGCGGCCGTGAGCGTCGCCCTGGTGCTCCGGATATTGCTCTCGCCGGTGCTGGGAACCGACTTCCCGTTCATCACGCTGTTCCCGGCGGTTTTCGTCGTGGCGTTCGTCGCTGGCTTCGGTCCTGCAGTGCTGGCGACCATGCTCAGCGCCATCACCGCGGTGTATCTCGTGCTTGGCCGCGGCCCGGTGCCCCTGATCGATCAGGCCGATGTGATCGGCCTCGCCTTCTACGTGGGCACCGGGCTCGCGACCGGACTGATGGGGGAATCGCGGCTCCGGGCCCACCGGGGGGCCGCGGCAGCGGCCCGAGTCGCTGAGGAGGAGACCGCGCGCGCGGAGGAGCAGACCATCCGTGCCGAGGAGGAAGCCGCGAGGGCGGAGGAGGAGACCCTTCGGGCCGAAGAAGAGGCCGCACGGACCCAGGTGGCAGCCGCGAAGGCAGCCGCGGAATCGGAGCGGGTCGATCGCATCCTCGCGAGCATCACGGACGCGTTTCTGGTGCTGGACCGCGACTGGACGATCAGCTACATGAACCAGCGCGCCGCGGCGCTCTGGGGCGGCGAGCCCAGCGATTACGTCGGACGGAATTACTGGAAATCCTTCCCCGACACGGTGGGTGGGCCGCTGGACGAGGCGTTTCACCGGGCCCTCGCCGGCCACGTGGTCGTGCGCCTGGAGACCTATGTCGCGCCCGGAGACAAGTGGCTCTCGGTCGCGGCCTACCCCGCTCCGGAGGGGCTCACCGTCGTGGGCCAGGACGTGACCGAACGCATGCGTGCTTGGGAGGCCACCGCCATCCGGGCGGCCATTGTCGCTTCTTCGGAGGACGCGATCATCGGGAAGCGGCTCGACGGCACCGTCACCAGCTGGAATGCGGCCGCCGAGCGCATCTTCGGCTACTCGGCGGAGGAGATGATCGGCCGATCGATCTACACGTTGATCCCGCCCGATCTCCACCCGGAGGAGCACGAGGCGCTCGAGCGGGTCTCCCGGGGCCAGCCCGTCGAGTTCTCGGAAACCGAGCGGATCAGGAAGGATGGCTCGCGCGTCATCATCGCGCTCAGCGTCTCGCCCATCCGGAGCCCGGCGGGAGTGGTGACCGGCGCCTCCTCGATCAAGCGCGACATCACCGCGTTGAAGCTCAGCCGGGCGGAGCTCGCCAGCGAGACTGCCCGGAGCCGGGACCTGGCCAAGGCGCTCGACGCCGCGCAGGCGCTGGTGCGCGACCTCGATGGCCGGATCACCTACTGGAGCAGCGGGTCGACCAGGCTGTTCGGATGGTCGTCGTCGGAGGCGGTGGGCCAACTCTCTCATGAGCTGCTGCGGACCGAGTTTCCCGCGCCGCTCGAGGAGATCCGCCAAGCGTTGATCGATCTGGGACAATGGGAGGGCGAGCTGGTGCACGTGGCCAAGGACGGGCGGCGTCTCAACGTTGCCGTGCACTGGATCGTCCGGCAGGGCCAATCGGACCAGCCGCTCGCGGTCATCGAAGTGAACACCGATGTCACGGCCCGTAGGCAGGCGGAGGAACGGACCCGGGTGGGGGAGCGGATGGAGGTGGTGGGACAGCTCGCCGGCGGCGTGGCGCACGAGGCCAACAATCAGATGACCGTGGTGCTCGGCGCGACCGAGTTTCTCCTCCGGCGGGGCGACCTGCCTGATCCGGCGCGGCAGGACATCGAGCAGATCCGCGAAGCCGCGGAGCGCACCGCCGCGATCACCGCACAGCTCCTGGCGTTCAGCCGGCGCCAGGTGCTGCAGCCGCGCGTGCTCGAACTGGACGAGGCCATCCAGGGCCTCGAGGCCGTGCTGGGCCGGACGCTGGGTGAGCGCTCGACGCTGACGCTCCGACTGGGAGCCCGGTCCGGCCGGGTGAGGGCCGACCCCGGCCAGCTGGCGCAGGTCCTACTCAACCTGGTGCTCAACGCCCGCGACGCAATGCCGATCGGAGGGCGGGTGAGCATCGAGACCAGCGTGACGCAGTTGACCGAGGCGTACGCCCGGATGCATCCAGGCGTGGCAATTCGACCCGGCGCCTATACACTGCTTGCCGTGAGCGACACGGGCCACGGCATGAGTCCGGAAACGCTGAGGCACATCTTCGAGCCGTTCTATACCACCAAGCCGGTGGGGCAAGGCACCGGGCTGGGTCTCGCGACGGTGTACGGCATCATCAAGCAGAGCGATGGATACGTGTGGGCCTACAGCGAGCTGGGGCAGGGGACCACGTTCAAGGTCTATCTGCCGCTGGAGACGGAACCGAGCACCCGGCGCCCGAACGCGGAGCTGCCCGCCCGCGCCTCGGGCGAGGTAGTCCTGGTGGTGGAGGACGAGGCCACGGTGCGCGACATGGCCTCGCGATCGCTGGAGGAGTATGGCTACCGGGTGGTATCGGCTGGCAACGGGCCGGAGGCGCTGGCGCTGAGTCAACAGGGGAACGGGCGGGTCGCGCTCCTCATCACCGACGTGATCATGCCGGGGATGGACGGGCGGGAGCTGGCCCGGCGGATGCTCGCGCTCCGGCCGGGACTCCCGGTGTTGTTCATGAGCGGATACACCGACGACGAAATCGTGCGCCGGGGGTTGCTGGAGGCGGGGCAGCCGTTCCTGCAGAAGCCGTTCACGCCGGAGGCGCTGGGGCGAGAGGTGGGAGAGCTGCTGAAAGGGAGCGGGGCGTAAGTCGGCTTGCGTTTGGGGTCTCGGGAATTACGTTCCCGGCGGGCAACGGCAGGGTAGCTCAGCTGGTTAGAGCACGGCACTCATAATGCCGGGGTCGCGGGTTCGAGTCCCGCCCCTGCTATCATCGGAACCCTCACAAGCGTCGTCGCTTGCGAGGGTTTGTTCATGTAAGTTGGGAAGCGGATCGATCTCTCTGGCACCTCCCTTGGCACCCAAGTTCTTCCATTTTTCCTCGTCGCGCGCCGCGGCGATCCGCTCCCAGCGATCGCGCTCCTCGGTGTCCGGCTTGAACCATCCGTAGGCCTTGGCGATCATCGCCACGTCGCGGTGGCCGAGCTGACGGGCGATGCGCTCAAACGGGGCGCCGGCGCGGGCCATGCGCACCGCCCAGGGGTGCCGAGCGTCATGGAGCCGGTAGCCCTCGAGGCCCAGCGCCCGGAGTCGGGTTCAGTGCGCCTCGCCGACGGCCAGCGGTCCCACCCGCGGAAGACCCGCTCACCGGGCAGCGCGGTGGCGAGATGCTCATGGACCAACGGCCAGGCCCAGTCGGCCACCCGGGCGAGCCGGTCGCGCGTCCACGCCTTGGTGCCGCGCGCGCACCTGGCGGGCGCTCGAATCAACGTCCGCGTCCACCAGCCCAAAATGGCGCTCACCTCGAGGCCGGCCCCGTAGGCGAGCGCGTAGACGGCACGGAGGGGATGCAGCGCGCCTTCCACCACGCCATCTGGCCTAAGCATCGACAAGCCAGATAGTCCTTGCGGCCCACCCGACAATCCCTTTGTTCGGTGTCGCGAATCCGCAGCCCAGGTCCCATTGCCCGGCGTCACCTGCAGGTCGCCCATCTGGCCGGCACACTTCGGTACGGGAGCACCCGGCTGTTCCGGCAGTCCAAGGCAGAGGAGTGGCCGGCGCTCTTCCT
>DATAOI010000090.1 GCA_036265815.1 Gemmatimonadales bacterium | reverse complement strand
GTCAGGCCGATGCGGCCTGCCGGGAGCCGTGAGGCACAGCTGTCGCGATCCGCTGCCCGGGCCACGGCAGCGGCCAGCACGCCGACTCCGAGGGCCGCTCCCAGCAGGGTGGGCAGTGGCCGGCGCAGAAACGACCCCGCGGCGAGCAGCGTCACCGCTAGCGCACAGCCCGGGGCCCCAAAATGCAGAAGGCCGGTCGCGAGACCGGCCCCGTAGGAGAGCGTGAACAGAACCGACGGCGGTGGCCTCACCGCCGGCCGCCGCGGGTCAGGCCGGCGCGCGTTTCCCTCGCCCGCAACGGGGCGCGAGAGTGATCTTGCGGAGTCCCTCCATCATCGCGACCTCGATGGCCGCACGGCTCTGCTCCTTCACCAGATTGACCTCGGTGAGCACCGAGCCTGGCAGACTGGCGACGTAGCGGGCCGGCACCCGGTTGAGGGTGAAGACCAGGGCGTCCGCCCGGCAGACATCGCACCCGCAGAAATCGGGGAAATGCGGGCGCATGGCGTCGTACGCCGCGATGACGTGCTCCTCGACCAGGTTGTGGATCACAAGACCGCCAGTGCGGGCGTGACGACTGCCCCGGTGAAAGTGGAACCAGTGGTGCCGGTGAGGCGCACCGTGTGGTACTCGCCGACCGAGTGCGCCGGCAGCTCCAGCAGGACGAGATGATTGCCCCGGGTGCGGCCCAGCATGAGATCTCCCCGCTTGGCCTGGCGCTCCACCAGCACCTCATGGATCTGACCCACTCGTGCCGCATTCTTCCGCCGGGCGTTGGTCCGCACCGTCTCGATGAGTCGCTCGAGGCGCGCGGACGCCACGTCGTCGGGCACGTGGTCTCGCAGTCGCTCCGCCGGCGTGCCCTGGCGCACCGAGTACTTGAACGTATACGCGTCATCGAAATCGGCATCGGCCGCCAGGCTCAACGTTTCCTGAAACTGTGCATCGGTCTCGCCGGGGAAGCCGACGATGATATCGGTGGAGAACGTGATGCCCGGCATGGCCGCCCGGAGCTGGCTCACCACCTCGAGATAGCGCTCCCGGGTGTAGCGCCGCAGCATCCGCCGGAGCACCGCGTTGGAGCCGCTCTGCACCGGCAGGTGCACGTGCCGGCACACGGCCGGCGTTTCGGCCATGGCCTGGATGACGCGAGGCGTGAACTCGGTGGGGTACGGACTGGTGAACCGTACCCGGCGGATGCCTTGGATGGCGCCGACCGCCCGAAGCAGGTCGGCAAAATCGTGCTGGCCGTCGTGATAGCTGTTGACGGTCTGCCCCAGCAGAGTGACTTGGCTGGTGCCCTGGGCCGCTAGGGCCGTCACCTCGCGGACCACGTCCTGCAGCAGCCGGCTCCGCTCCGGCCCCCGCGTGGCCGGGACGATGCAGAATGTGCAACGGTAATCGCACCCGCGCTGTACCGTGACGAACGCGGTGGGACCGGTTTCGCGCACCGGCGGAACATCCTCGTAATGCTCCCAGGCGCGAAACTCGGTGTCGCTGGAGCGCTGGCCGCCCTGGGCAACGCGGATGAGCTGGGGAAGATTGCGATAGGCATCGGGGCCGACCACGAGGTCGACCCGCGGCACCCGCTCGAGCAGCAGCGGACCCAGCCGCTGGGCCATGCATCCGATCACGCCGAGCACGCTGCCCGGGCGCTTGTGACGCTGCAGCTCGCCCATGCGGCCGATCACCCGTTGTTCCGCGTTATCCCGGACGGCACAGGTGTTGACCAGCATCACGTCCGCCTCGGCCGGCTCCTCGGTGCGGGCGTAGCCTTCGCGGCCCAGGATGCCGAGCACCAGCTCGGAATCGGCCACGTTCATCTGGCAGCCGTAGGTCTCGATGTAGAAGCGCGGGCTCATACGCGGCGAAAGATACCCCGTCAGGGTCGGACCGTCACACCCACGGATACGAGGAATGCGCGCTCGGAATACGCCCCCGCCGAGCGCCAAACGTGCTCCAACCCGAGATCGATGCCGGCTCGCTCCTGGGCAAAGCGAAGGCCGGAGCCGATCGAGACGCCGAGCTCGTGCGGCTGCTCGCCGACCAGGATCGGAAACGGGAGGGAGCCATAGTGGATGCCGAGGCGGAGCGGCCGGCGGGACGGCCGCTTCGGGTCCGGGGTGTACTCCCCACCGAACGCGAGGTCGATGGTGTTGTCGGCGCCGGTGCCCCCCTGCTCGAGCAGATCGCTGTTCGCGCCGGACCAGGTGCGGAACAGCCCCTGGCCGGCGAGTGCGAGCCTGGGACGCACCTGCCAACGCAACCCCAGTCCGAAGGTGTACGGCAAGTCGACCCGCGAGACATCGGCGGAATCCCGGTCGATCCGGGCGCGCCCGTCCGATCGCACGATCGCCGCGACCGCGAAGCTCGGGCTGAAGCTGCCCATCAATCCGAGCTCGACCCCGACCCCGGCGAACGAGATCTCCGAGTTCTGGCTGGACTCCTGGTACACCGTGTCGGCAAAGGCCCGGCGGGCCGTTACCCGATTGGTTCCAGTGAGCACGTGAAACGACCCGCCCACCGACCAGTGTTCCTGGAGCCGGTACGCCCCGGCGATGCTCAGGTCGCTGAGGCCGCCACGCGAGGTGACGGTATCGCTCACCGGCACCAGGACGTCGCGAAGCAGGATAGTGTCCGCCGTGGCTAGGGTGAAGTCGCGGCTAGTGTAGTTGGAGAAGCCGAGGCCGACCGAGACGGGATACCGCCGGAGCGGGCCGCCCACGGTCATCTGAGGGAAGCGGCTCTCGCGAAGCGACGCGGTCCCTGCAGGGTTCTCCACGTGGCGGAAATCCTCCATCCCGCTGAACGTCGCCGTCAGCGCCGAAGACCCGGCGAGCGCCGCCGGGTTGAGACTCGATTCCGGATCGAACAGCCCGAAGGCGCCGCCCGCCCCGAGCGCGTGCACCGAGAGCGACCGGCCAGGAAGCCCGAGGCCGCGGACCCCGAATTGAGACGATTGCCCGGTGGCGGCGGCCGGCGCCCCCGCAAGCAGCACCAGCAGGAGGACTCGGCGCACTAGGGAATCTCGAAGGGGAATGGGAGCTGGTACGTGATCAGCAGTCGGGGAGGCCCCACTGGGGACCCGGCGTGCGTCGATCCGAACGTGGGCCGCGTGAACGTCGCCGCCTCCGGATGGAGGATCAGAAAGATGGCCGGCGGCCGGTCGGTGGCCGACTGCCACAGCCTCACCAGACGGGTCACCTCGAGCCGCAGGGTGTCGCTCGAGCCCTGGGGCAGCGTGTCGGTCACGATGAATCTGGCGTCGGTCGTGACCGGCGACTTGGCCCCCAGATCGGCGAGCACGGCGCGAGCGTCGATGGTAGCCCGGTCCCCCGGCAAACCGAGCAGTGGATGGGCAGGAATCAGCTCCAGCGTGGCGCGAACGATGGTGGCCGAGTCCCTGAGCTGGGGCGGCAAGGAGAACCGGACGATCGAGCGGGACGACGAGTCGCCACCTACCGTGAGCAGCGTCGGGTCGGGAGCCGGGCGATTCTGGGTGACGAAGGTGTTGAACGTGGTGGCGCGACTCAGGAACTGGTGCTTGACGGACTGGGTGGTGTCGGGCACGTCCACAGTCAGATACGCGACATAGGTGGCGCCGTTACCGCCCGCCAGCGAGCCCAGCCGGACACCGGTCGGCGCGGCGGCGGTAAGACGAATGCCCATGCCCAGCACGCCGCCGGTCCCCTTCGGGATCGCCACCCGGCTCACCTCGCTGCCCCGGAGCATCGTGGTGATTGCACCGGTGTGGACCGAATCCGGGACCGCGATGGTGTCGATGAGGTTGGCGCTCACCGTCTGGGGATCGACGCTCGCGAAGGTCGCAGTGCTGTCCACCGCGGACGTCAGCCGGTAGAGCAGCAGCTTGAGCCCGCTCACCAGCGTGTCTCGGGCAACGAGGTTGAGCGTGATCAGCACCGAGTCCACCACGTAGGCCCGCGCGGTGTCCCGGACGGCGATGGAGTCCTGCAGGCTGACGAAGCGGTAGACCGCGCGGTCCTCCGAGATGGCGAGCCCGCTGGAGGCCAGCAGCGCCACACCCTGCCCGGGCGCCACATAGGTGTGGAAGCTGCTGTCCAACCCGGCCAGCGGGGCCAGCACCGACTCGGAGAGCGTCTGCGGGCCGCCGGGACAGAGACCCGGGCACTCGGCCGGCGAGGTCAGCTTCTCCTGACACGCGGTGAGCACCCCCGCCAGTCCGATTACGGTGCCGAGCCCGATGAGGGCACGCCTCACGTGAGCTGTTCCTTCCCGAACGCCGCCGGAAGGAGCTCGGCGAGGGTCCAGGTCATCCCCCCGGCCGGGCCGACCGCCTCCACCTGAAGCTGCAGCCCGAACTCCGCCAGCACCTGGCGGCACGCGCCGCAGGGAGCGGCAGGCGGGTCGGCATCGGAGACCACGATCGCGCGGCGGAAGCGGTGCAGACCGGCGCTCACCGCCGCACAGATAGCCGCGCGCTCCGCGCAGATGGTCAGTCCGTAGGAGGCGTTCTCCACGTTGCAGCCGACGACGATCGTCCCGTCCTCCGCCTCCAGGGCGCAGCCCACCCGGAATTTCGAATAGGGTGCGTAGGCCCTCTGCTGCACGGCCCGCGCCGCGGCCATCAGGGGATCAGTCAATCCAGACCTCAGGCAGAAACGACGTGCCCGCCGGCAGCGGCGGCACGTCTAGGAAATCGGCCACGGTCTGGCCGACGTCGGCGAACGTGGGGCGCCGGCCGAGCGGAACCGGCCGCACCCGGGGGCCGACGACCAGCAGTGGGACGACCTCGCGCGAGTGATCGGTGGATGGCGTGGTCGGGTCGTTGCCGTGATCGGCGGTAAAGATAACGAGGTCCTCTTCCCGCATCCGATCGAGCAGTTGCGGCAGCACCCGATCCAGGGCGAGCAGCCCGGTATGGAAACCCGCCACGTCGTTCCGGTGACCCCAGCTCTGGTCGAACTCGATGACGTTGGCGAGCAGCAGCCCGCGATGCATCGACATCAGCGCGCTCGCGATCAGACTGTACGCTTCGGCGTTGGTGGCCGTATGGATGCTGGAGATGCCGCGACCGGCGAACAGATCGTCCACCTTGCCGACGCCCAGGCGTGGCACGTGGTGCTGCGCCAGCCGGTCGAGCAGCGTCGGCCCCGGTGGAGGCAGACTGAAATCCTTTCGGCGCGGGGTTCGAGTCCAGGCGCCGGGCTCGCCGCTGAAGGGTCGGGCGATGACTCGGGAGACCCCGTGCTCGCCCTGCAGCATCTCACGGGCGGCGGCGCAGGCGGCATACAGCTCCTGCAACGGAACCGTGCTCTCGTGCGCGGCCACCTGGAAGACGCTGTCGGCCGACGTGTACACGATCCAGCTCCCGGTGCGCCGATGCTCGGCGCCGAACTCGTCCAGAATCAGGGTACCCGACGCGGCCTTGTTGCCCAGCACGCCGCGCCCGGTCCGGCGGGAGAACTCCTCGATCACCTCCGACGGGAAGCCAGCCGGATAGGTGGGAAACGGCGCAGGAAGGATCAGCCCGCAGAGCTCCCAGTGTCCCGTGGTGCTGTCCTTGCCAGGGCTCTTCGGCTCGCAGACCCCGAACGCCGCGCGCGGCGCGCCTACGGCCGCGACTCCCGCCAAAGGCGCGCACCTGCCGAGGCCGAGCTCGCCGAGATTGGGCAGGTCGAGGCCGCCGACCTTACGCGCCAGGTTGCCCAGGGTATCGCTCCCGCTATCGCCGTACTCCGCGGTATCGTGGGCCGGCCCGATGCCCAGGCCATCGAGGACGATGATCGCCGCGCGGCGCATCACGCCTTGGGCATGGTCTGGACAAAGTGGAAGCGGAGGGCCGTCAGTGCCTGATCGAGCAGTTGCTGCTCGTCAGCGTCCAGACGTCCGGCCGTCTTTTCCGCCAGCATCCCGAGCGTGTCGATCAGCGCCTGGGCCACCTTTCGTGCGTCGGTCGCATCACCGGTCTCCGGTGGGAGCTGGCCCTGGAGCGCGGCTTCGGCCTGGTGCGCCAGCCCCAGCACCAGGGAGGCGAAATGGGGATTCATGATGCTCTCCGATAGCGGCGCGGGACTCGCGACCCGATTCCAGTGAGGAGCTCGTAGGAGATCGTCCCCGCGGCCCGGGCCTGCTGGTCGAGGGAGACGAGTCCGCCATAGAGAGTCGCCACATCGCCGGCGGCTACCGCGTCGCCCTCCACGGCGACCATCGTCATGTCCATGGTGACCCGCCCCAGCACCGGCGCCGCGCGCCCGCCGATCTCGATCACTCGCGGCGGTCGGGCGCCCGGCTCGCAATCGCGAGTTGCCCGAGGGAAGCCGTCGGCGTATCCGGCGGCGATCGTCGCCACGCGGGTCGGCGTCCCGGCCCGCCATGTGGCGCCGTAGCTCACCGTCTCCCCGGGAGCGACGGTGCGCACTGCGAGCACCCGGGCGCGAAAGGCCGCCACCGCGGCCGGTTCGAGCCCGCCGGCCGCGCCCCCGTAAAGGAAGATGCCCGGTCGGATCAGATCGCCAGCGTAGCGGCGACCCCGGAGAGCGGCGGCGCTGTTGGCCGCGTGGACCAGCGGGGGTCGGCGGGGAAGCGCGGCGAGGAGTCCCTCGAATCGTGCCCACTGGACCTCGGTCGATGCAGGATCCGAGTCGGCCGAGTGGAAGTGGGTGAAGACGCCTTCGAACCCGGGGGCGTCGGCCAGCAGCGCGCCGACTGCCGCCAACCCTGCCGCATCGTCCCAAGGGATGCCGGCGCGATGCATTCCGGTGTCGAGCTCGAGATGGAACGGTCGGGAGCTACGCCGGCACCACGCGGCCAGGGCCTCGGGATCTCCGATGGCTGGTCGGAGGTCGTGGGCCAGGTAGGGTTCGCTCGCCTCCGGAAGCATGGGGCTGGCCACCAGGATCGGCCGGGCGATGCCGGCCCGGCGAAGCTCCGCTCCCTCCTCGACCGTTGCGACGCCGTATCCCCAGGGATCGATCGACTCCAACGCCCCCGCGACCTCAGCCGCCCCTAGACCGTAGCCGTTAGCTTTGACCATCGGCAGCAGCCGACTGCCGGTGACCGACGCCAGCGCGCGCGCGTTGGCCACCAGCGCGCCCAGATCGACATCCACCCAGGCCCGGGCCGTATCGGGAGACAAGATCATATTAGGGCGGCGGTATCTTATCTGTCACGAGGGATAAATGCAAGAGAATTCAGCGCTTGGGCGTGCCCTCGCAATGGTGCGCGACCTCCGGGCCCGCTGCGCCTGGGACCGGGCGCAGACCCGGGAAACGCTGCGGCCGTATCTAATCGAAGAGGTGCTGGAGCTGGACCACGCGCTGGGTGAAGGCGAGCCCGATGCCATCAGGGGTGAGCTGAGCGATCTGCTGCTTCACCTCGCCTTCCAGCTGGTGATCGCGGAGGAGCGGGAGGAGTTCACCGCGGCCGCGGTGGCCGACGATCTCGAGGCCAAGATGAAGCGCCGCCATCCCCACCTGTTCGACTTGGGCGAGGCGGAGCCGTGGGAGCGAATCAAGCGGAGGGAACGGCGGGGCCGCACGCTGGCGGGCATTGTCCCCACCCTTCCACCGCTGCTCAAGGCATTTCGGCTGCAGGAGCGAGCGGCATCGGTCGGGTTCGACTGGCCCGACGTGCAGGGGCCGGCTGAGAAGGTGCGAGAGGAGCTGACCGAGGTGGAGGAGGAGCTGCGGCGGAGCGGCGGACGGTCCCGCGCCACGGCCGCCGATCCGAACGCTTTAGCCCCGGCCACCGACGCGCTGACCAACGAGGTCGGCGATCTCTTCTTCGCCGCCGTCAATCTGGCGCGGAAAGCCGGTGTGGACCCAGGACTCGCCCTGGAGCGGGCCAATCGGAAATTCCGAAACCGGTTCGACGCGATGGAGCGCCTCGCGGCCGAGCGCGGCATCGAGATGACCGAGGCGGGCCTGGCGGAGCTCGATCTGCTCTGGGACGAAGTGAAGCTGCAGGGTGCCGAACCGCCGAGGGCCAACGCTCAGGGATAGAGCCGGTGGATCTGGCGGGGAAACGCGATGGCTTCGCGGATATGGGGGATGCCACAGATCCAAGCCACGGTGCGCTCGATTCCCAGGCCGAAGCCCGAATGCACGAACGTCCCGTACCTTCGGAGGTCGAGATACCAGCGGTAGGCGTCCGGGTCGAGCCCCTGCTGCTCGATCCGGGCCAGGAGGAGCTCGTAATCGTCCTCCCGCTGAGATCCGCCGATGATCTCGCCGTAGCCTTCGGGCGCCAGGCAATCGTTGTTCAGCACCGTCCGCGGGTCGGCCGGGTTCTCCTTCATGTAGAAGGCCTTCACCTGCTTCGGGTAGTTGTAGACGAAGAGCGGACGGTCGTACTCCTTGGCCAGCAAGGTCTCGTCGTCGCCGCCCAGGTCCCCGCCCCACTGCATGTCGGAGCCAAGCTGATTGAGCCGGTCCACCGCGTCGGTGTAGGAGATCCGGGCGAACGGCGCCCGCACCCGCTCCAGCGGCGCCGTGTCCCGCTCCAGCTCCTTCAACTCCTCCTTGCGCCGCTCGAGCGCCCGTGCCACGATGTAGCTCACGAACGACTCCTGCAGCTCCATGTTGGCATCGGAGTCGTTGAACGCGACTTCGGGCTCGACCATCCAGAACTCGGTCAGGTGCCGCCGGGTCTTCGACTTCTCCGCGCGAAAGGTGGGTCCGAAGCAGTACACCCTGCCCAGCGCCGCGGCCGCCGCTTCCACGTAGAGCTGGCCGGTCTGGGCCAGGTAGGCCTTGCCCAGATCGAAGTACTCGGTGGCAAAGAGATTCCCGGCCTCTTCACCGATCGCGCCCGTCAGGATCGGCGTGTCCACCAGGGTGAACCCCTCCTGGTAGAAGTAGTCCCGGATGGCCTGGACCACCTCGTGGCGCACCCGGGCGACGGCCACCTGGCGCCGGCTGCGGAGCCACAGGTGTCTATGCTCGAAGAGGAACGTCGTCCCATGCTCTTTGGGGGTGATCGGGTAGTCCACGCTGGGACCGAGCACCTCGAGGCCGGTCACCGACATCTCGTGTCCCCCGGGCGAGCGGGCCTCCTCCCGTACTACGCCGGTCAGCGCCACACTGGTCTCCTGGGTCAACCCGGCAAACGCCGCCCAGGCCGACTCCGGAACCTCCTTCTTGGACAGGACACCTTGCACCGTTCCCGAGCCATCCCGGATGACCACGAACGCGATCTTCCCGCTCGACCGGGTGGTCACGACCCAGCCGCGCAGGGTAACCGTCTCCCCCACGTGCGTGCGCAGATCGCTGATCCGGATCGTGGCCATGCGTCATCCATTGTCGAGACGGGGAAATCACGCGGAGCGTTGAGTCTAGTCCTCCTCCTGGGGGCCGTCAACGCGGCGTGCGCCGTGGTTTCGCACCATTCTTCGGCGGTGGCGCCGGCCGAGGCCTCCGGAGGACCGGCGACGGTCTGGTCAGCGAAGGCCGGCCGGAGGTGGACCGGGCCCTTCGTGATCAGGGGCGACACCCTGTTCGGCGCCGGAGTCAACCGGAAGGTCTATGCCGTGGACCTGACTCGTGGCAACACCATCTGGTCGGCCCGGCTCTCGGGGCTGATCGCCGGAGGGGTGGTCCTCGCTGGAGATACCGTCTACGCCGCCACCAGCCGCCCGCAAGGCGCGGTCTACGCCATGGCACGGGCCACGGGCAAGCGATTCTGGCGGACCAGGCTGGACATCGTCGGTGCCCCACTCAGTCTGATCGGCGGCACCCTCGTCGCCGAGACCCAGGAAGGCCAGGTGGTCGGACTCGATCCAGCGAGCGGCGACGTCCGTTGGCGCCGGCGGCTTGGCGCCTCCCGGATTCCGGCGCTCCCGGTGGATAGCGGCGCATTCATCGTGGCTACGACCGACTCGCTCTTCCGGCTTGGTGCCGGCGGCAAGGTGCTGCACAGGGCGCCGTCGCCCGGCGTGATCCTCTCCCCCTGGATACGGGTCGGCGGCAGACTGGTCGCGGGGACCACCGACTCCCTGGTGGTGTCGATCCGGCTTGCCGACCTCCGGCCGGCGTGGCGGGTAAGGGTGGACGCCCCGGTGGTCGGCGCGCCGGCGGTCAGCGGCGACACGGTGTTTGCGGTCTCTCGCCGGGGCACGCTCTACCGGATCACCGGCGACTCCGCGACTGCGGCGCAGCCGATCGTCACCCTCTCCTGGCCGGTGACCGCCCCCGTCACCCTGCTCGGCGGCGCGATCCTGCTGGGCGGCGCGGACGGAACCCTCCGCGCCTTCCGGCCCGAGAATGGGCGGGAGCTCTGGCGCCTTCGGCTCCTCGGGCCGATCGAGCTGAGTCCGGCCCGGCTGGCCGACGGCATGCTCGCCATCGGGGGCAACGGCGACATCCATCGGTACCGCCAATGAACCGACGACTCGGCTCGCTCCTCGCCCTCATCCTCCTGGCCAGTCCGGCGCAGGCGCAGGGTGTCGGGCCTCTGGTGAAGTACGGCAAATGGGCGCTCGCGGCGGGAGCGCTGGGGATGAACCTGCTCGCCGCCAAGGCGCACAATCGGGCGGAGGACAACTTCGACGCACTGGAGCAGCGCTGCTTCTCCAACGAGCGGGCCTGCGATCTCAACGTGTCGGGCCGCTACTCGGATGCCAGCTCGGAGCTCTTCTATCAGGAGTCGCTCCGCTACGACCGGCAGGCGCGGCGCCTGCTCTTCGGCGGCGAGACCGCGCTGCTCGGCGCGGCGGCGATGTTCGTCTGGGAGCTGACCCGGAAGACCCATCGTCCGGATATCGTGCCGTTCAAGCCGGAAGTGCGGAAACTGCGGGAGGCGACGGGGGTGGGGATTAGCGTGGGGTTTTAGGGTGATCACACCCGGAGCCGTTACCCTCGAGGGTCACGGTGTGCGCCTCGAGCCACTCGATACCGCTCACCTTGAGGGCCTCATCGCGGCCGCCTCGGACGGCCGCCTCTGGGAGCTGTGGTTCACCTCCGTCCCATCCCCCGACCAAACCGCGGCGTACATCGCGGACGCGCTCGCGGGCCAGCAACAGGGTGTCATGCTGCCGTGGGCGGTCCGGGATCTTCCGAGCAATGCGATCGTAGGCTCGACCCGCTATCACGATATCATGCCCAAGATCGATCGGGTCGAGATCGGCTACACCTGGTACGCCGCCAGCCGGCACCGGAGTCACATCAACACGGCCTGTAAGCTGCTGTTGCTGTCTCACGCATTCGACACGCTCGGGTGCCAGGTGGTGGGCCTCCGAACCGACAATTTCAACTTTCGCTCCCAGCGTGCCATCGAGGCGCTCGGCGCGAAGAAAGACGGCGTGCTCCGGCATCACCACGCTCGTCCGAACGGCACGGTCCGCGACACCGTCATGTACAGCATTCTGGCGACCGAGTGGCCCGATGTCCGCCAGCACCTGGAGCACCGGTTGAGGTCACGAGGCGGTGGCCCCTGCGGCATCGACGCTCCGACCATATCGTAGGGGAAGATCATGCACACTCAGACACTGCTCGTCGCCCTCACGGCGGTGAACGTAGGCGCCCTCGGCTACCAGTCGCTCCACCGCAAACGGTGCTGTTGCGATTGATGAGCCCCGAGGGCAGGCCGAATGTGAAGCTCGGAGCATCCAAAGTCGGCTCCGCCCTGCTGATCGGCGGTGCATCCGAGGCGGTGCCGGTGACATTGTGTCATCAAGGCCGGAGAGGTCCACGGTTTCCGCTGCATAGCGACGGGCCGCTGGTGCAGCTCGATGTGCATCTCAGCCCCCGGTTCATTCAGGAGAACCTGGGCTAAAGAGGATGTCCGCGCACGGCCCCGCCGCTGATGATGACCGACCCGCACCCCTACCCCACCCGGAACAGCTCCACCGCCCGCGGATACCGCCCCACCGCGCGCTCCCGGAGCCGCTGGTTCTCCACCCGCTGCAGCGCCGGGTCGGCGTCGATGAGTCGGACGGCGAGCGCGCGGGCCCGGGTCAGCAGGTCGTCGTCCGCCGGCAGCCGGGCGTGGCGGAGCTCGAACCCACCCGACTGACGCGCGCCGATCAGGTCGCCCATCCCCCGCTCCTCCAAGTCCAGCTCGGCGATCCGGAAGCCGTCCTGGGTGGCCGCGAACGCGTGCAGCCGCTCCGGCGCCGGGCCCTCGGAGAGCAGGATACAGAAGCTTTCATCCTGGCCGCGCCCGATCCGGCCGCGCAGCTGATGCAGCTGTGCCAGCCCGAAGCGCTCGGGATGCTCGACCAGCATGATCGTGGCGTTGGGGACGTCGATCCCCACCTCGATCACCGTCGTGGCCACCAGCACGTCCAACTCGCCCGCGCGAAACCCGCGCATCACCCCGTCCCGCTCTTCGGCCTTGAGCCGCCCATGCACCAGTCCGACCCGGAGCTCGGGCCAGCGGGCCGCGAGGGTCTGGGCCATGGTGCTGGCGGCACGCACGTCGGCCCGCTCGGACTCCTCGATGACCGGCAGCACCACGTAGGCCTGCCGCCCCTTGCTGCACTCTCCACGCACGAACTCCAGCACCCGCTCGCGCTGCCCGCCGGTGCGCAGTGCGCTGCGGACGTGGCCGCGGCCGGGCGGCCGATGCCGAATGGTGGACACGTCCAGATCGCCGTAGAGCGTGAGCGCGAGCGAACGGGGGATCGGCGTGGCGGTGAGCAGCAGTACGTCGGGTGCCGCTCCCTTGCCGATCAGCGCCGCCCGCTGCTCCACCCCGAACCGGTGCTGTTCGTCGATCACCACCAGGCCCAGCCCGCGGAACGAGACGCTCTCCTGCATGAGCGCGTGGGTGCCGATGGCGAGCCGTGCCTGCCCCGATGCCAGGCGCGCGCGCACCGCGGTCTTCTCCGCCGCCGTCTGCCGCCCCAGCAGGAGCTCCGGGCGAATCGATACCGGCGCAAGCAGCCGTTCCAGCGTATCCGCGTGTTGCTCGGCCAGCAGCTCGGTCGGTGCCATCAGCGCGGCCTGATAATCGTTCTCCAACGCCAGCAGCATGGCGAAGAGCGCCACCACCGTCTTCCCGGTGCCCACGTCGCCCATCAGGAGCCGGTGCATCCGGTCTGGCGAGGTCATGTCGGCAGTGATCTCCCGGAGCGCCTGCTGCTGATCCGCGGTGAGCTCCCAGGGGAGGCTGGTCTTGAGCCGAGTGGTGAGGTCTCGCTTCACGGTGAACGCGACGCCGGTCCGATGACGTTTGGCCACGGTGCGCGCGCGGATCAGCATCAGCTGCAGGTCGAGGAGCTCGTCGAAGGCGAGCCGACGGCGGCCCAGCTCTGCTTCGGCGGCCGTGGCCGGACGATGGACGGCGCGGAGCGCGTCCGCCAGCGTGGGCAGCTCGAGCGACCGGCGGAGCTGCTCTGGCAGGACATCCTCGGATAGGGCGATCAACCCATCCAGGTGCCGCTCGATCAGCCCACGGAGCACCTTGTGGCTCAAGCCCTCGGTGGCCGGGTAGACCGGCAGCACCTTGCCGGCGGCCAGCGGCTCTGATTCTTCCTCCGAGTCGGCATCCGACAGAATGACGAACTCGCGGGGCGCCATCTGCCGGCCGTGATAGAAGCGCACCGGCCCGGATACCAGCAGCGTCTGTCCCACCGCGATCGTCCGGTCGAGAAACGCCTGTCCTGGCCAGACGCACTCCAGCACGCCGCTATCGTCCCGCAGCACCGCATGAAAGATCCGAAGCCCGCGCCGGGTCGGCACCACGCCCTTGGCCATCACCCGGCCGACGCAGGCTACCTCCTGCCCCACCTCGGCACGGACCAGGGGAGTGACGGTGGATGCGTCGATGTAGCGATGGGGAAGGTGCCACAGGAGATCGCGTGCGGTGCGGATGTCCAGCCGCTCGAGCTGCTCGGCGCGGCGCTCGCCGATGCCCTTGAGGAACTTGACCGGCGTATCCAGCCTGAGCGACTGACCTTCCCGGGTGGCTCTGGGCGGCATCGGGGCAGGCCCGGTCAGCGGGCTCCGGCGGGAGCCTCGGACAACAGGTGTTGGGCGAATCGCTGCGGCTCGAACGGCTGGAGATCGTCCAGCTCCTCGCCCACGCCGAGAAAGCGGATGGGCAGGCCGAGCTCACGTCGCAACGCGGCCACCGCCCCACCCCGGGCGCTTCCATCGAGCTTGGTGACGATGACCCCAGTGGGCTTGACCGCCTCCGCGAAGAGCCGCCCCTGCTGCACGGCGTTCTGGCCCACGGTGCCGTCCAGCACCAGCAGCGTTTCGTGAGGCGCGCCCGGCAGCCTGCGCGATACCACGCGGACCACCTTCCGCAGCTCGTCCATGAGGCCTTCCTGGGTGTGCAGCCGGCCCGCGGTATCGATGATCACGGTGTCGAGGCCGCGGGACGCCGCTGCATCGATGGCGTCGAACGCCACGGCCGCGGGATCCCCACCTGGCGCGCCCGCCACGGAGGCGGCACCCAGCCGCTCGGCCCAGACCTGGAGCTGGCTGATGGCGCCGGCGCGGTAGGTGTCGGCCGCGGCAAGGAGCACCTTGCGCCCTTCGCGCTGCAGCCGCCGGGCGAGCTTGGCCACGCTGGTGGTTTTGCCGGTGCCGTTCACACCCACGACCAGAATGACCGTAAGCCCGCTTTCCGCGCGGGCGATGACGCCCGGCTGCCCCTCGGCCTGCAGCATGCCCGCGAGCCGCCCTTCCAGCGAGCGCCGGAGGTCGGCCTCGGTCTTGAGCTTGCCCCGGCGCACCTCGTCCTCCAGCGCCTGAGTGAGCTCCACCGTGGCGGTGACCCCGAAATCGGCCTCGATCAGCACCCGCTCCAGGTTCTCGATGTCGTCGGCGTTGAGACCCCGCATGAGGGCCCCGACATCGGTGAGCGCGACGCGTTTGATGCGCGACCAGAGGCTGTCTTTCCTGTCGATCAGTCTACCGTTTGCCATGCCCAAACTTACACCCCTCCTAGCGCAGCCCCAGTCTTCTCCGCCCGAGCCACTCGCCGGCCAGCCCGAGGACGCAGAGGCCGAAAAGCCAGATCCAGTCCCGGGCAGCACTCCGACCGGTGGCGCGTCCGGCACGCGCCTGGTGCGCCGCAAGCGTCGCCGGCCGTGGCAGCAGCTCGTCGGAATACTCCTCCACCGCCACGGTGCCGTTGCCCCCCGTGGCCAGCCGGTACTGATACTCGCCCGGGGCAAGCCAGACCGTGGCTGTGCCGGCGCCGTCGAACCGGAGCGTATCGGTCCGCGCCGCCCCGTTACCGCTCCAGCCAATGCCGAGCGGCTCCGGGGTGCCGGTGGCGACCCACTCGAAAATGACGGGCCTCCCGTTGCTGACCACCGCTCGCACCGGCCTCGCGGCCCCGCGGGCCGAGTCGGCCCCGCCCAACAGCCAGCTCGCGGTGGATGCCACCCATGCCCGATAGCTCTGCTCGCTCGAGCCGCCGCGGAACGCCCACCGCCAGAGGCCGTCGACCGCGACGAACACCCGGCGGACCCGCCCCTCCTGCCGTCCGAATACCGCCGGCCGCTGCGCACCCCGGCGGCCGAGCTGGGCGTTGAGGGCGATCCAGTCGCCGGGCGCGGTCTCGAGCGTGCTGAGCTGAATCGCGGGTGGGAAGGAATCCACGGGCTGGCCGAGAAAGGCGCCGGAAACGGGTGATCCTTCGGCAGGGACCAGGTACCAGTCGCCGGCGATCTGGGTCTGACGTTCCTGGCCGGCGGGCCAGCTCCAGATGCCACGCGCCGCCGTCCCTTCCGCCAGCCGGCCAACGCCGCCCTTCTGGATGAGCAGGTCCGCGCGGCGGGCCGCCTGGCGAACCTGCGCCGCCGGCACCACCGACAGATCCGCCATCGAGCGCCAGCGGTCGGGGTCGAGCCGCACGAACCCGCGCACCGGAAGCTGGGCGACTTCGCGCAAGGTGCGGTACAGAAAGCGCGCATCCCAGTCTGCCGAGCCGGCCAGCAGCACCACGCCCGGCGTCGGGGCGATGGTGACGAGATGGAGCCGGGTATCGGTGCGCGGCTCGGCGTCGCTCCAATGGGCCAGCGAGATCCGCAGCACCTGCTCGCCGGTGCCGATCGCCGCCGAGCCGAGGGTGAGATGGATCCGGCCGCCCCCGGCATGGAGCCGCACGATGCGGCTGGCGAGCCGGGTCTTTCCCGCCATCGCCTGCACCACCACGCTGTCGGGCGCCCCGCCTCCGACGGCGGACACTTCGACGTCCAGCGGGATCGAGTCCCCGGCGGTCACCCGCGCCGGCCCAGTCACTCGGGTGATCGCGACGTCGGGTCGGGCCGCGCGGGGAAAGAGCCGGACTCCAGCCCTGGCGAGCAGATCCGGCGGCAGATCGCCGGCATCCTCGATCTCGCCGTCGGTCACCACGATCACGGGCCGGTCGGAGGCGGACGCCGCGATGAGGGCCGGTGCCAGGAGCGAGCGCCCACGCGATGCCGCCGAGTCGTCGCCCGGCCGCTCGTCGCCGAAGCGGCGCACGTCGCCCCGGCGATAGGCCGAGTCGCGGGCCTCCGCCCACCTGCCCCCGGGACCACCCATGCTCAGCGAGGCGTCGAGTAGCACCAGCGGCCGGCGTGGAGCGGCCGCCACGGGGCAGCTCACGTTGAGCAGCAGCAGCCCGAGTGCCGACCAGGCGAGCGCGCGGCAGGCGAGCGGCACCCAGCCGCGCGCGCCGGTCCGCTCCAGCCGCAGGTAGGTGAACGCGGCCAGCGCCAGCGCCAGTGCTATGACGAGCGCGACGCGCATCCCGCGGCCTCGAGCGCATCGGCCAGGCCGAGCGTCCCTTCATAGAGCGCCCGACCCACCACGACACCCGCCAGGCCGGCCCGTCTCACGGCTCGGATATCATCGAGGCTGGCCACGCCGCCGCTCGCGATCACGTGGCCGCCACCCGTCTGCTGCAGACTCACCGCTCCCGGGATGTCGGGCCCGCCCAGCAGACCGTCGCGCGCCACGTCGGTATAGATCAACGTGGTGACTCCCTGCCCAACCACCCTTCGGGCGAGCTCCTCTGGGCGAAGCGTGGAGGTCTCGGTCCAGCCGCGCAGCGCCACCCAGCCGTCCCGCGCATCGATCCCCACCGCCATCCGCGCCGGACCGAGGATCTCGGACGCCGCCGGCACGAACTCCGGATCGATCGCCGCGCTGGTGCCGACCACGACGCGCGCGACCGCCAGGTCGCGCGCCTGCCGGATCCGGTCGAGCGAGCGAAAGCCGCCGCCCAGCTGGACCCGCACGCTGGCGCTGACCGCGTCCACCACCCGGCGGACCACCGCGTCGTTCTCCCCATCCCCGAACGCCCGATCGAGGTCCACCAGGTGGATCCAGGGCGTGCCCTGCTCGGCGAACCGCGCCGCGACCGCGACCGGGTCGTGCCCATAGACGGTTTCCCGCGCCGTCTCGCCCTGGCTCAGGCGGACGACCCGACCGCTCCGAATGTCGATGGCTGGGAAGAGGTCCAAGGGAGGCGGCGGGCCCGGCGCCACGTGCCCGCGGTTAGGAGCCGATCGCGACGGTCGATCGGGGATGCAGCAGCAGCAGCAGGCGGTCCCGCTCCAGCTCGAACGCCGGCCGCTGGCCAGGGCTGATCGGCGCGCCGTTGCCGAGCTCGACCCGGCGGGAGTCCTTGGCCACTCCGTTCACCCGAAACTCGTAGTGCAGGTGCGGGCCGCTGGCCAGGCCGGTGGATCCGACGTACCCGATGATCTGCCCCTGCTGCACCCAAGCGCCGCCCCGAACTCCCCGGGCAAAGCCGCGGAGATGACCGTAGCGCGTGGTGATGCCACTGCGATGGCGAATCTCGATCAGGTTGCCGTAGCCACCGGCCCACCCGGCACGCAGCACCACCCCATCGCCGGCGGCCATGACCGGCGTACCCGGTGCGGCGGCGTAGTCGGTGCCCTCGTGGCGCCGGGTCAAGCCGAGAATCGGGTGAAATCGCGACCGGGCGAACCCGGATGAGATGCGGCGGAACTGCACCGGTGCACGGAGGAAGGCGCGGCGGAGGGAGTTGCCATTCGCGTCGTAGAACGCGGGACGGCCCTCACCCTCGTAGCGGAAGGCGGTGAGGCTCTTCCCCGACATGGTGAGGTCGCTCGCGAGCACCCGGCCGAAGCGCACCTCGCCATCCTCGGAGATGAGCCGCTCGAACAGCACCTGGAACCGGTCGCCCGCCTGAATGTCACGGGTGAAGTCGACCTGCCAGGCGTAGACGTCGGCCAGGTCCCAGGCCAGCCGCTGCCGGTCGGCCGCGTCGAGCTGGTCGTCGCCGACCTGCGCGTCCAGTGCCTCGTACAGCGAGTTGTCGATGGCGCCTTCGATGCGCACCTGTTCCGGCCGCCACTGGATCGGCTCGACGGCGGAGTCCCAGTGATCGGCCACCCGCTGGAAGCTGACCCGGTGCTCCGGCGCGCTCCGGACCGTAATGCGGTTGGGGAACGAATCGGCCGGCCCCTGGCGGAAGCTCAGCACCAGGCCGGGGCGGAGCCGCCGCGGGTCCAGCGCGAGCGCGGGGTCGATGCGGGAGAGATCGAGATCCACCACACCGTGGCGCGCGAACACGTCGGAGATCGTCTCGCCTCGATGGAGGGTATCGACCGTTTCGGCCGAGAGATCCACGGCCGCCGGTGCCACGGCCGGCCGGCTGACCGGCGTCTGGCGCGCTCGGGAGAATCGCGCCGCGCCGGCGAGCGCGGCCGCGATGATGCCGACCGACAGGACGGCCCCCAGGATACGCCGGGGGCCGCCGGAGAAACGCCCGAACGACATCAGTCCATCTGCCGTCGGATGAAGGTGGGGATCTCCATCTCGGGCACGTCGGTCGTGCCGGACGGCGGGCTGTGCGGCATCCGCGGAGCCGCGCGGGGCGTCGGATTGGCCGCGGTCTGCGGCGCGGGCATGGCAGGCGCCGAGGGACGCGGCGGGCGCTGGGCCGGGAAGTTGAGGACGCCCGCGGCGCCGGAGGCGCGGCTGAGCGGCGGGTCGCTGGCCACCGCGCGGTCGAAGCCAGTGGCGATGACGGTCACCCGCACCTCGCCGTGCATCGCCGCGTCGTTCCCGGCGCCGAAGATGATCTCGGCCTCGTCGCCCACCGCGTCGTGAATGATGTCGTTGATCTGGGTGGTTTCGCCCAGCGTGAGGTCATCCCCGCCGATGATGTTGATCAGCACGCCGGTGGCCCCGGCGATGGAGACGTTGTCGAGCAGCGGGCTGGAGATCGCCTGCTGGGCCGCCTCCAGCGCCCGGCTCTCGCCCCGCCCGATGCCGGTGCCCATCAGCGCGGCGCCGCCGTTCTGCATGACGGTGCGGACGTCGGCGAAGTCCACATTGATGATGCCGGTGCTGGTGATGAGGCTGGCGATGCCCTGAGTGGCGTGAAGCAGGACCTCGTCGGCCTTCTTGAGCGCGTCCTGGAAGGGGATCCCTTTGCCCACGACAGCGAGGAGTCGTTCGTTGGGCACCACGATCATGGTGTCCACGTGCTTCCTGAGCTCCGCGATGCCCAGCTCGGCCTGCTTCATCCGCCGCCGCCCCTCGAAGAGGAACGGCTTGGTGACGATGCCCACGGTGAGCGCCCCGGATTCTCGGGCCATCTGGGCCACCACCGGTGCCGCCCCGGTACCGGTCCCGCCGCCCATGCCGCAGGTCACGAAGACCATGTCCGCGCCCTGGACCGACTGACAGACCTCGTCGCGCGTCTCCTCGATCGCCTGGCGGCCGATCTCGGGCCGCGCGCCCGCCCCCAGCCCGCGGGTGAGCTTTCGGCCGATCTGGATCTTGATGTCCGATTTCGACATCGCCAGCGCCTGCGCGTCGGTGTTCACCGAGATGAACTCGACTCCGCCCAGCTGGTCCTCGATCATGCGATTGACGGCGTTGCCGCCGCCGCCACCCACCCCGATCACCTTCATCCGGGCGGTCTGGACCCCGCTCTCTTCCAGCTCAAAGATCATGGTTTGTTTCCTCGGCCCGACTCAGAAGAAGTCCTGGAGCCACCGTTTCACCGGAGCGAGCACCTTCTCGACCGCGGGCGATTTCCGGCCGCCGGTCCCCAGCCCGCCGCTCAGCGCGACCTGCCGCGCGCCATAGAGGACCAGGCCAGCCGGTACGGCCATCCGCGGTGATTCAACGCTGTCCGCCAACCCACGCAGCCGCTGCCCGGGGATTCCACAACGGGCCGGGAGCGCGAAGACCTCGCGGGCGAGCTCGACGATGCCCGGGGTCAGTGCGCCACCTCCGGTGAGGATCACTCCAGCGGGTAAGCGCTGATGATAGCCTGCGCGCGTCATCTCGTCGAGCGCGTACTCCAGCACTTCCTGCAACCGCATGTGCATGATGTGCGCGAGCACCCGTCGCTGCGCGTTGCGCGGGCCCTGTCCGGGCGTGCTCGGCAGATCGAAGACATCGCTCTCGGGCACCAGCGGCTCGAATCCGGCGCCGAATCGCTCCTTCAGCCGCTCCGCGTCGAGCTGGGTGACCTGGAGCCCATGCACGATGTCCGCGGTGACGTGTCCGCCGGCGCAGAGCAGCGATCCGGTGTGCCGGATCTTCCCGTTGTGAAAGATCGAAACGTTGGTGCTGCCGCCGCCCAGCTCCACGATGGCGCAGCCCAGCTCGATCTCGTCCGGGGTCAGCACGGCGAGTGAGGCGGCCAGGGGCTCCAGCACGAACTCGGCGACGTGATAGCCCGCCCGCTCCACGCACTTCCTCAGGTTCTGCAGCACGCTCGACAGCACGGTGACGAGATAGACCTCGGCCTCGAGCCGGGAGCCGGTCATGCCGATCGGCTCGTTGATCCCGCCCTGCTGATCGATCAGGTAGTCCTGGGGGATGGCGTGCAGCAGCTCGTGGTCCCGCCCGAAGCTGATGTTGCTCGCCATGTCGTTCACCCGGGCGACGTCGCTGGTGCGGATCTCGTCGCCGGTGACCGACACCATCCCGTGGGAGCTCCTGCCCGCCACGTGCTCGCCCGCGATGCCGCAATAGGTCGAGCCCACCTCGACCCCAGCCATCCGCTGGGCGCCCTTCATCGCCTTGTCGATGGCGCGGGTGGTCTCCTCGATGTCCCGCACCACGCCCCGGCGGCTGCCGTTGCTCCGCTCCACTCCGACGCCCAGGATCCGGGCCCCCACGTCGCGCGGGCTGCCGGTCACTTCGGCGATGAGGGCCACCACTTTGGTCGATCCGAGGTCGAGCGCGGCCACCAGCCGCTGGGGCTGCGCGCTCACGCCCGCGCGCCCCGCACGATCACCTGGCCGGCGACGCGCCCGTCGAGTTCCTGGTATGCGCGCCCTTGCCGGGCCAGCGCCTGCGCCACCGCCATCACCGCTCGAATGTCCTCCGCGGAAACCCGCGCCCCGAACCAGAGGCGCCGCCCATCCACCTCCAGCACCACATCCGGACCAACTCGCCAGGCGGCATCGATGCGCCCGAACAGGTCGAGATCGGAGTCGCGCACCGTCGCGAGCACGCCGGCCAGGACCGGGTCCGCCGAGCCCGCCAGCGGGAGATCCGGCGCCGCGGCCGCCGGATCGAACGGGAGCACCCGGCCGCCCGCGTCCACCATTGCGAGGCCGTCGCCACGAGGAGCGAGTGCCACCGGCACCGCCTCGCTCACCTCGACCAGCAAGGTGCCCGGCACGTGGCGTCCGACCTCGGCGGCGGTGACACCCGGCAGCGCGAGCACCCGGCGGGCGAGCGGCGCCGGATCGTCGAACACGCTCGCCTTGGACGAAAGGCGCAAGGCGGCGATCACCTTGGACGGTTCAAGATACTGCAATCCGCTGATCTCCACCCGCCTCACGCGAAAGAACTCGAGCTCGCGGAGGAGCGGAGGTGCACCGAGCCAGACGGCCGCGCAGAGTCCGGCGGCGCCGAGCAGCTTCCCTAATGGCCTCAGGCGCCCAGCCACTGCACCAGCTCGGGGCCGACGCGGGTGATGTCACCCGCTCCGAGCGTGAGGACCACGTCGCCTGGCTGCAGCGACTCGAACACCTGCCGGCCGACCGCCGCCCTGGCGGGCTCGAATCGCGCATCGGCGCCGGCCCGGCGCGCCGCATCGGCAACCTGCCGGCCGCTCACGCCCGCGATCGGCTGCTCCCGCGCCGCGTAGACTTCGGTGACGAAGACCAGATCGGCCTCCGCCAGCGCCGCCCCCATGGCCTCCCCGTGCGCCTCGGTGCGGGAGTAGAGATGCGGCTGAAAGACCGCGACCAGCCGCCGGCTGGGAAACGCCTGCCGGGCGGCGGACAGCGTCGCCGAGAGCTCCGAGGGGTGGTGCGCGTAGTCATCGACCACCGCCACCCCGCCATGCTCGCCCAGGCGCTCGAATCGGCGGCCGACCCCCTCGAACGCGCCCAGCGCCTCCGCGGCCGCCGAGAGGTTTCCGCCCAGCGCCTCGACCGCCGCCAGCGCGGCCACGGCGTTCCGCAGGTTGTGCACTCCCGGCACCTTGAGCCGGAGCGGCACGGCCCCACGCCCCTGGAAGGTGACCCGCGCCTCGGTGCGGTCGGCCCGCTGCACCACATCGGAGATCCGCACCTCCGCGTCCGCCGCGAAACCGAACTTCCGGGCCCCGGTCCGGAGCCTTCCCGCTATCCGGCGAGCCCCGGGATCGTCCGCGCTCACGATGGCGGTGGCAGCTCGCCCGGCGAACTCCACGAAGGCGTCCTCCAGAGCGGCCAGCGAGCCGTAGCACTCCAGATGATCGGGCTCGACGTTGTTCACCACGGCCACCGTCGGGTGAAGCGTGAGGAACGCCTTGTCGAACTCGTCCGCCTCGACCACGAACAGCTCGTCGCTGGCCAGCCGCGCGTTGCCACCCCAGGCGCTCACCCGTCCGCCGGCGATGCCGGTCGGCGCCAGGCCCGCGGCCGTCAGCGCTTCCGTGGTCATCACCGTAGTCGTGGTCTTTCCATGCGTTCCCGCGACCGCCACCGAGCGTGCCCGTCCGATGAGTGCGGCGAGCGCCTCCTTCCGCGGGACCACCGGGAGGCCGAGCGCGTGCGCGCGCTCCAGCTCGGGATGGCCGGCCACCACCGCGGCCGTGACGACCACCGCACGCACTCCTTCGAGGTGGGCAGGATCGTGCCCCTGGAAGATGGGCACGCCCATCGCGGCCAGATCGGCGGCGCCGCTCGGGTCGGCGTCGCACCCGCTCACGGCAATCCCGCGGCGGACGGCGATCAGCGCAAGCGCACTCATGCCGGCGCCGCCGATTCCGACAAAGTGAACAGGACGGCTATCCGCGGGGTTGAACAAGTTCATGATGGATCAGCTAATGTAAGTAGTTGCTGCGGGTTCTGAAAGTCCGTCGCTCAGCGGAACAGTGTCGAGAAATTGGACACTATATCGTCAGCGGCCGCCGGCTTCCCGCGGGCGAGCGCACCCGCCGCCATCGCCGACCGGGCGTCGGGATCGCCCAATAACCGGTCGACCTGCGCGCCCAGCGTGGCCGGGGTCAGGTCCTTCTGGGACAGTTGCAATGCCGCGCCTGCCGAGGCCAGGACCCGGGCGTTGTAGGTCTGGTGATCGGCCGCCGCGGTCGGGAGCGGCACCAGGATGCTCGGGAGCCCCCAGGCGCAGAGCTCGGCCACGGTGATCATCCCCGCCCGCGACACCACCAGATCCGCCACCGCGTAGCCATCGGCCATCGGATCCAGAAAGTCGATGACCTGCACGGCCGGCGGCTGGTGAAAGCGGGCAAACTCCTCGTGCGTCGCGCGACCGGTCACCCACAGCACCGTGATATCTCGCGCGCCGCCGGCTTCGAGCCAGCCGGCGACGGCACGGTTGATCGGCAACGCGCCCTGGCTGCCACCGGTGATCAACACCACGCGCCGGCCGGAACCGAGTCCGAATCGGCCCAGCGCACCGGCCCGGCGGGCAGGGACGGGCGGCGTGATCGGGTTGCCGGTGTCGAACACGGTCGTGCGGCGGCCGAAGCGGAGCAGCCGGCGCGCCTCGGGCAGGCCCAGGTAGACGTGGCGCACCCGGCGGCTCAGCCAGCGGGTGGCGAGTCCGGGATAGGCGTTCTGTTCCTGGATCGCGGCCGGTGTGTCGTGCCGCGCGGCCCACCAGACCACCGGGCCGGAGGCGTAGCCGCCGGTGCCCAGCACCCCGACCGGCCGCTCCTCCTCGAAGACCCAGGACACCTCCCGCAGCAGACGGCCCGCGATGAGCGGCCAGCGCGCGTTGCGCCACCAGGCGTTCCGGTAGATCGGCTCGGCAGGCAGCAGGTGGTAGCGAAATTCGCGGGTGGGAAGGATCCGGGCTTCGACCCCGCGGACGGCTCCCACCAGCACCGGCTCGATCTGAGGGAGCCGGTCGCGGATGGCGGCCGCGATCGCGAGCGCGGGCATGAGGTGACCGCCGGTGCCACCGCCGGCGATCAGGACCCGCTTGGCGGCAGTCCGCTCGTCATCGAGCCGTTCGATCATCGGTCTGGCTTTCGCCTCGAGTCGGAGCGGGCCCGCTCCTCCCGGCTGTCCCGCGCGTCCCGGCCCTCCCGTGCGTCTCCGGCCTCGCGGGTGTCCCGTTTACCCGGCGCGGGCCGTCCCCTGAGCCGACCGATGTTGATGAGGATGCCGGTGCCGAGCAGCGAGATGACCTGGCTCGACCTGCCGTAGGACATGAACGGCAAGGTCAGGCCCGTCGTCGGCATCAGTCCCAGTGAGACCGCCATGTGCATGAACGCGGTGAGCCCGATCGTGGCGGTGAGTCCGACCGCGAGATACTGCCCGAACGGGTCCGCCGCGGTCTTGGCGATCCGAAATCCCAGCCAGCAGAAGAGGGTGAACAGGAAGACCACCAGGCACACGCCGGCAAAGCCCCATTCCTCGCCGATGGTGCTGAAAAGGAAATCGGAGTACGCATACGGTAGATAGCCCAGTTTCTGCTGTCCCATCCCGAACCCGGTGCCGAACACTCCGCCGGAGCCGATGCCGACCAGCGACTGATGGATCTGGAATCCCGCTTCGGTGGTGGCGTCGCCCGGATTCAGGAAGGTGAGCAGCCGCGCCAATCGGTATTGGGCGTCGCGGATCTGATGGAAGACCAGGATGACGCCGACGCCGCCCAGCAGGATGAAGTGGCCGATCTTGGCGCCAGAAGTGAAGAGCACCAATCCGCCGAGCAGCGCCACCAGCGTGGCCATCGAGAGGTTCGGCTCCAGCAGGATCAGCAGCGACACGATGCCGAGCACCACGATGAACGGCACCACGCCCTTGCGGAACTCGCGGACCTGCACGCCCTTCTTGGATGCCAGCATGGCGCACCAGATCACCACGACCAGCCGGGCCAGCTCGGACGGCTGAAAGTTGACCGGCCCCAGGTCGATCCACCGGCGGGCGCCGTTGATCGAGGGCGCGATGGAGCGGGTGAATGGCAGGAGGGGGATCAGCAGCAAGGCGACCGTCATCAGGAGCAGGGGCCAGGCGAGCTGCCGCCAGCGATAGTAGTCTTGCCGGGAGGCAAGGAGCAGCAGGATCCCGCCGATGGCGGCACCACTGAGCTGCCGGGCGGCGAATCCCACGCCGACGCTCTGCCCTTTCATCGTCACCAGGCTGGCGGCGCCGTAGGTGGCGGCCACACCGAAGGCGAGCAGCACGACGGTGACCACGCCGAGAAGCCTGGTCTCCCACCGAAGCTCACCAGGATGCCGAACCGCACGGTCGATCACATCGCCTCCACCGCCGCGCGGAACCGCGCGCCCCGCTCCTCGTAGTTCCGGAACATGTCGTAGCTGGAGCAGGCGGGAGAGAGCAGCACCGCGTCGCCCGGCCGGGCGAGACGTCGCGCGCTCGCCAGCACGTCATCGAAGTCGCCGGCGGGAACCACCTCGACCAGGCCGGCGAGATCCTGTCGCACGATGGGCCCCGCCTCGCCGTACGCCACCACGGCGCGGCAGCGGGTCCCCATCCGCTCCGCCAGGCGGGTGTAGGGCTCGCCTTTGTGGCGGCCGCCGAGCAGGAGCACGAACGGCCGGTCGATCGCCGCGATGGCCACCTCGGTCGAGGTGACATTGGTGGATTTCGAATCGTTGATCCATAGCACCCCATCCACCTCGCGAACCGGCTCCACCCGGTGCGGTATCGCTCGGAAGCTCCGGAGGCCCACCGCGATTCGCTCACGCGGACAGCCGAGCGTGTCGGCCACCAGCGCCGCCGTGAGGGCGTTCGCCACGTTGTGGTCCCCCAGGAGCGGCAGCTCGGCGCGGCGGAGCAGCGGCTCGTCGCCCAGCATGAGGCGGGCGCCGGTCCGGTCGAACCAGCCCTCGGCCCTTCGCTCGATGGAGAACCGGAGATGCCGCCCGGCCACTCCAGCGGCCATCGTCTCCACGGCGGCATCGTCGGCGTTGGTGATCCAGACCGACTCCGGGCCGGCGTTCCGGAAGAGCAGCGCCTTGTCCCCGTAGTACTCCTCCAGCGAGTGGTAGCGATCGAGGTGGTTGGGCGCGAGGTTGGTCAACACTCCGATGGCCGGCGCGAGGTGCGGGGCGTCGTGCAGTTGAAACGAGCTGAGCTCGAGCGCCAGCCATTCCGGGGGATCGCTCACCAGGGCCACCTCGGAGAGCGGCCGGCCGATGTTCCCGGCCGTCTCCGCCCGGATCCCGCCCGCCACCAGGATGTGGGAGATGAGCGAGGTGGTGGTGGTCTTGCCGTTGGTGCCGGTGATTCCGATGCAGCGCGAGCCTCCCAGGGCGAGGAAGCCGATGTCGACTTCCGCATAGATCTCCCGTCCGTTGCGGCGCGCCGCCTCGAGCGCCGGCACGTCGGGCGGAACCCCGGGCGACACCACCACGGCCGACGCGCGGCCGATCCGGTCGAGATCGTGGCCACCGAGGTCGACAGCGGCGCCAGTCTCGCGCAGCCGGGTGGCCCACTCGTCGAACACCGGGCCGCGCCCGCTGTCGGAAGCGTAGACTGGGATCTCCCGGCGCCGGAGGAGGAGGGTTGCCGCGACGCCGCTCTTGCCCAGCCCGACCACCGCGATCTCGCGGCCGGCGGCTTGCCATTGGGTGAACAGATCGGCCGTCGGCACGGTCAGCGCACCTTGAGTGTCGAGAGCGCCACCAGCGCGCAGAGCAGCCCGAGGATATAGAACCGGGTGACCACCGTCGTCTCGGCCCAGCCGAGCTTCTCGAAGTGGTGGTGAATCGGGGCCATCCGGAAGACCCGGTGGCCGTCCGCGTATTCCCTGCCCCGGGTGCGCTTGTGCCACTTGTAGGTGCCGGTCTGGACAATCACGGAGATCGCCTCCGCGGCGAAGACGCCGCCGATGAGCAGCAGGAGAAACTCCGCCTTCAGCAGGATCGCAACCGTGCCGAGCGCGCCACCGATGGCGAGGCTGCCGGTATCGCCCATAAAGACCTGCGCCGGATGCGCGTTGAACCAGAGGAATCCGATGGTGGCACCCATCAGCGCCGCGCAGAATACGGCGAGCTCTCCCGCGCCCGGCAGGTAGAACAGGTTGAGGTAGCTCGTCACATCCACCCGCCCGAACAAATAGGCGAACGTGGCGAACGCCGCCGCGGCGATGCCGGCCAGGCCGGTCGCGAGACCATCGAGTCCATCGGTCAGGTTGACCGCGTTGCTGCTGCCGGTGATGACCAGGGTGACGAAGACGACATAGAGCCAGGGAGCGAAGTTGACGACCAGGTACTTGAAAAACGGCAACGAGGTGGCGGTCGCCGGGATGGTGTCCCTGGGAACCACGGGGAAGAACACCAGGAACAGTCCGAGCAGGAGGCCGAAGCTCACCTGCCCCGCCAGCTTCCACCGGGCCACCAGGCCGCGCGACTTTCCCTGCACGATCTTGAGGTAGTCGTCCAGGAACCCGATGCATCCCATCCAGAGGATCGACAGCATCGCGACGACGACGAAGCGATTGGTAAGCGGGGCCCAGAGCAAGGTGGGCACCACGGTGGCGAGGATGATGACGAGGCCACCCATGGTGGGGGTCCCGCGCTTGGACTGATGGGTGGCCGGGCCGTCGGCCCGTATCACCTGCCCCACTTTCCGCGCGCGCAGCCGGTTGATGACCGGCGGCCCCACCACGAACGCCAGCAGCAACGCCGTCACCGTCGCGCCCGCCGCTCGAAAACTGATGTAGTTGAAAAGGTTGAAGATGATGTACGTCTTGCCGAGCGGCGCGAGCCAGTGATAGAACATCGGTCCTCAGCGTGGGGGGTTCGCGCGGGCTGCGAGCGGTGGAAGTATACGTTCAACCCGGTATGAAGGTAGAGCCGCTATCTCTTTGCGGCGGAGCGGAGCACGGGGAGCACGCGCTCGAGCGCGACCCCCCGCGACGCCTTGAGCACGACCACCTCATCCCCTCGAAGCCGTGCCGCCAGCAGGGGCGCGAGCTCGACCGGGTCCGCCGCGGTGACCAGGCGCTCACCCAATCGCGCGGCGTGCGGCGCCAGTGCCGCCACGAACTCGCCGACCACCGCGAGCACCTCGGGATCGAGCTTCATCAGCGCCTCCGCCACGTCCCGATGCAGCGCGGCCGAAGACTCCCCCAGCTCCCGCATCGTCCCCGCCACGAACACCAGCCGTCGGCCGCGCCGAAGCGCCGTCGCCGTGGCCACGGCCGCCAGGAACGATTGCGGGTTGGCGTTGTAGCAGTCGTTGAGGATCGTAAGCTTCCCGACCTGCAGCAGCTCGCCCCGACCGCCGGGGATGGTGAACTGCTCGAGCGCGCGCGCCGCCGCCGCTCGATCCAGGCCGAGCTCCTCGACGACGGCCCACACCCGGATCGCATTGTCGGCCTGGTGCAGCCCGCGGGCGGCGAGGGTGAAGACTTCGCCGCCGATCGTGATGACCGGGCGCGCCTCCTGGTCGAGCTCGACTCGCTCCGGCACGAGGGCCGCGCCCTGGAGTCCCGCCGTGAGCACCCGCCGCGCCAGCCGCTCGGCGCCTTCGGCCAACGCGGGCGGGTCGGTGCCCACGATGGCGAGCGGGACACCCTCCGTGAGCGCGAGCTTCTCCTTCACCACGCCGGAGAGACTCCCGAACCCCTCCAGGTGGCCGGACACCGTGTTGGTGACGACCGTGATCGATGGCTCGATGATCTCCCGGTAGCGTGCAATCTCGCCGGGCAGATTCGCTCCGGCTTCCACCACCAGGGCTTCGGTGCCTGCGGGGGCCTCGAGGATGGTGAGCGGCACACCCACCAGATTGTTGTTGTTGGCCCGGGTCGCGTGGACTACGTAGCGGGTGGCGAGGACGGCCGCGAGCATCTCCTTGGTGCTGGTCTTCCCGTTGGTGCCCGTCACGGCGATCACCGGTCCCGAGATCTCGCGGCGCCGCGCGCGCGCCAGCCGGCCATAGGCCACCAGCGTATCGGGCACCTGGTAGAGTATCAGCCCCTCGATGGGCGGCGTCCCCCGGCGCACCACCGCGCCGGTGGCACCGGCCGCCGCGGCGGCCGGCAGGTAGTCGTGCCCGTCGAACCGCTCACCGGCGAGGGCCACGAAGAGGGCGCCGGGTCCGAGCGCGCGCGTGTCGGTGGAAACCAGGCTGAAGCGACGCTGGTCCGCGCCCGGGGGAAGATCCAACGCCTCGCAAACCCGGACCTCGGTCCAGCCGCTCATCGTGCGGCGCCCACGGCGCGCCGCACGATCTCCCTCTCGTCGAACGGGACCTTCTCGGTGCCGAGCACTTGGTAGGTTTCGTGCCCCTTCCCGGCCAGGAGCAGGGTGTCGCCCGGGCGTGCCTCGGTCAGCGCCGCGTGGATCGCCGCGAGCCGATCGGTGATCCGGAGGTGCGGCACGCCGCCCATGCCCTGCTCGATATCGTCGATGATCGCCACGGGGTCCTCGGTCCGGGGATTGTCCGATGTCGCCACCGCCACATCGCTGCCCTCCGCCGCGATCCGCCCCATGAGCGGACGCTTGCCTTTGTCGCGGTCGCCGCCGCAGCCGAAGACTACGATCAACCGCCCGCGGGTGAGTGGCCGCAGCGTCGCGAGGGCGCGCTCCAGCGCGTCCGGAGTGTGGGCGTAGTCCCGCAGGACGACGCACGGCAGGTCGGAGATGCGCTCCATCCGCCCCGGCACCTGGGGAGATGAGGCGAGGCGGCTCACTACCTGGGCCAGCGGTTGGCCGAGGCCGAGCGCGCAGGCGACGGCGGCAAGCGCGTTGGCCACATTGAAGTCGCCCAGCAACGGAAGCGACGCTTCGGCGGAGCCGAACCGGCCGCACAGCGCGAAGCGGCTCCCCATGGCGTCGAGCACCACGCCAGTGGCCCGCACGTCGGCGGCCGGGTGGAGGCCGAACGTCACCCGGGGTGAGCGGACCGGCATCTTCTCCCAGGCCAGGTCGTCCAGATTCACCACTTCTACTCCATGCAGACTCAGCAGCGCGCTCAGCTTGAGCTTCGCGGCGAGGTACGCCTCCATCGTGCCGTGGTAATCGAGATGATCGCGCGTGAGATTGGTGAACACGCCAGCGGCGAAGCTCAGACCATCGAGCCGTCCCTGGTCGAGACTGTGGGACGAGGCCTCCATCGTGACCGAGCTCGTCCCCCGCTCCACCAGCTCAGCCAGGGTGGCCTGCAGGTCGATCGGCCCGGGGGTCGTCAGGGTACCGGCGGTGGAATCGACCGGTGCGCCCGCGCCATCGAACGCGCCCAGCGTGCCGATGCTGCCCGCGGTGCCTTCGGCATTGAAAAGGTGGCGGAGAAGCCCCGTCGTCGTCGTCTTCCCGTTGGTGCCGGTCACCCCGAGCAGAGTGAGCCGGCGGCCGGGATGCCCGTACCACGCGGCACCGAGCACGAGTGCCGCCCGCCGGCCGTCGCGGACGATCACCTCTGGCACCGTGGAACCCTGCGCGGTCTCGACCACGGCCGCCGCGGCTCCCCGCCGCACCGCGTCGGGCACGAACCGATGACCGTCGGCCTGAGAGCCCCTCACCGCGACATACACCGTGCCCGGTTCCACGGTCCGGCTATCCATGCTCACGCCGGTCGGTGCCGGCCCGACAGCGGGCGCGCTCACCAGCAGGTCGGCGCGCCGCAGCTCGTCGAGCAAGGCCTGCCAGCTCAGCGTCATTCTGCCTCCTGGGCCCACACGGTGACGGTACCACCGGGTCGTGCGTTCTCGCCCGCTGCCGGGAGGGTGCGACTCACCCGGCCGAACCCCCGCAGGCTCACCCGGAACCCCCGCCGATGGAGCGCAAGCGCGGCTTCTCGGGCCGAACGCCCTACCACGTCCGGCACCGGCCGGGCCGTCGCGTCCGGCGGATCGGGCCGGTAGGGCCATGGGAGAATCACCGTGCGCAGCCCCATCGGTGTCGCCGACGGCTTTGGCGAGTCCGGCGGCGCGGTGTCACGAGCGGCGAGCCGCCCGCGATCGATCGCCACCCGGCGGGAGGCGAGCGCCTGCTCCAGCATGGTGCGGGTCACCGGCGCCGCCGTGAGTCCGCCGTAATAGCTCCCCTTCGGGTTGTCGATCTTGACGATCACCACCAGTTGCGGATGCTCGGCCGGAAACAGCGCCGCGAACGATGCGGTATAGGTGCCCTGCACATAGCGGCCGTTCTCGAATCGCACGGCCGTCCCGGTCTTCCCGACCAGGGAGTAGTTGACCAGCTGGGCCTCCTTGCCGGTGCCCCCTTCCCCGACCGCGCCCCGGAGAAATTCCCGGAGACGCGCCGCGACCGCGGAGCTGATCACCCGGCGCACCGGTTCGGGACGATGACGATAGAGGACCGCTCCGCTGGGATCACGAATCTCCCGCACCAGCGTCGGTTCGAGCAGCACCCCGTTGTTGGCGATCGCCCCGTACGCGGCCGCGAGCTGCACCGGGGTGACGTTGAATTCGTAGCCCATGGCCATGCTGGCGCGGGTATACATCGGCTGCCACCGGTCCGGCCGGGCCAGCGTGCCTCGCGACTCGGTGGGGAACTCTCCGCCGGTCGGGGTCCCGAAGCCGAAGTCGCGCAGCATCTCGAACTGCTCTTCGGGCCGAAGCCGGGAGGAGAACTTGGCCATCGCGATGTTGCTGGACACCTGGATCGCCTGCGCCAGGGTGAGTGTCCCGCGAGTCGCGTGGGCGTCGGTGATCCGGCGGGTCCGGCCGGACGAGGTCACCGGCATCTCCCACGCGCCGTTCTCGCCGGCGACCACGTCGCTGCTGCCGACCCGGCCGAGGGTCAACAGCGCCGCCGCGGTAAAGAGCTTGGCCGTCGAGCCGGGCTCGAACGGGCTGGTGAACGTGGAGGCGGTCGGCGTTCCGCCGCCGCCACCTTCCCGGGAGGCGAGCGCCAGCAGCTCGCCGCTGGTGGGGTCCAGGAAGACCACATCACCACCCTGGGCGCGCATCGCGTCGAGCGCGTCGTCCAGCCCCCGCTCGGCGATCTCCTGCAGCTCGGCGTCCAGGCTGAGGATCACGTCGTTGCCGGCCACCGGATCACGCACCAGCCGGCCGGGCGAGTCGTAGCGCCTGCCCGCCCGGTCCTTGAGCAGGACCGCGGCCCCGGGCCGTCCGGTCAGGATGGAGTCGAGCGACAACTCCAGGCCGTCGCCACCGAAGGTGCGGTCGGGCGCCAGGCTACCGATGATCGGACGGGCCAGGTCGCGCGAAGGATAGAACCGCTGGTACTCACCCGTGAGGTGAACGCCCTTGACCCCACGCAGCGCCTGCACCTGCGTCGCGTTGAACGGCCCGTGGAGATAGATCCACCGCTTCCGCGCCTGGAACTCCCGATTGAGTGCCGCCGCCGATACCCCAAGACCCCGCACCAGCAGCACGAACACAGTGCGCACGTCGGTGAGCTCGTTGGGCGCGACGCCGATGTGATAGAACTCCTGGGTGATCGCCAGCGGCACCCCATTCCGGTCATAGAGTGCCCCCCGCCTCGCGGGGAGCACCGCCCGCTCGGTGCGCTGACTGCTGGCTTCCAGGCTCCAGTACTCCCGCTCGACGATCTGCAGCTGCGCCGCACGGCCCAGCACGGCCGCGATGCCGAGCGCGAACCCGAACTGGATGGCGGCGATCCGTGCCGTCGGCTTGGCCATCAGCGCTTGTCCGACGCGGGCACGGCGAAGAGGACGAACTCCGAGTCCGCCGGCTCGTGCAGCCCGAGCCCGCGGGCGGTGGGGATCAGCACCTGCCGGCTGGCGCCCAGGCGAATGCGCCGCTCCAGCTCGCCCCGCTGAGCCTCGAGCGCCAGCCGCTGGTCGCGCAGCTCCCTCAGTTGCCGCGCGGTGCGGAAGCCGGCCGTCTGCCGGGTGGTGATGGCCAGCAGCGCGCAGAGGAAGATCAGCAGCCAGAGCATCAGCCAGTGCCGTCCCTTAAGCCGCATCAGCCACCTGGAAGATCCGGAGCTTCGCGCTCCGGGCACGGGGGTTGGCCGCCAGCTCCGCCGGATCGGGGAGAATCGGCTTCCGTGGGTCGACCCGCCCCAGCGGGTGCCCTCGGCAGGTACAGACGGGTTGCCGGGGCGGGCAGATACAGGCGCTGGCCCACTCCCGGAACGCCAGCTTCACCAGCCGGTCCTCGCCCGAGTGATAGGTGATCACCGCCAGCCGTCCCCCGGACACCAGCGCGTCCCGCATCGCCGGGAGGGCCCGCTCCAATCCGGTCAGTTCGTCGTTGACGGCGATCCGGACGGCCTGGAACAGCCGGGCGAACTCACCCGGTCCGGACCGAGCACCGAGCGCCGCGCGAATCGCGTTGACCAGATCGTCACTGATGGTAAACGGACGGTGGGCCCGGCGCCGGACGATCTCCCGGGCCAGCCGGCGGCTCTGACGCTCATCGCCGTACTCCGCGAAGACCCGCTCCAGCTCCGATTCGGGGGAGCGGGTGAGGAAGTCCGCGGCCGTCAGGCCGGCCGAGCCCATCCGCATGTCCAGCGGCGCGCCCGGACGGAAGGTAAAGCCGCGCTCCGCCTCGTCCAGTTGCCTGGAGGACACCCCCAGGTCGAGCAACACGAAGTCGGGACGGAAGGCCGCCACCGCCGCGAGAGCGGCGGGGTCACTGTAGGTCGCCTCAAGGTACCGGATTCCCTGCTCGCCGAGGCGGCGCCGACTCACCGCGAGAGCGGCGGGGTCACGGTCGATCCCCAGGAGCTCCACGCCATCCCGGCGCAGCGCCTCGGCGTGGCCGCCGTCGCCCAGGGTGGCGTCCACCACGCGGCGCGCGCCCGCGGCCGCCGCGAGCACCGGCGCGAGCAGCACCGGCTGGTGTACCGGAGTGATCAGATCGGCCATGTCGGTGTCGAGGGGAGGAAACGCAACACCCCGTCCGCTGGACGGGGTGGCGTGTCTGACAGGGAAACCAGCGGGGCTGACGGGGCTCGAACCCGCGACCTCCGCAGTGACAGTGCGGCACTCTAACCAAGCTGAGCTACAGCCCCCTCAGACAGCCGGGTGAATATAGACGGACTGCGAGGGCGGAGGAAGTGCCGAATCACCCGCGTCCGCTAGCCACACTTGTACGCTTTGCGCATCGACGCGATCCGCGGCTTGTACTGCTTGATGATGCCGAGATTCTTGTCGACCGCTTCGGGGTTGACCGCGCGCCCGAGGGTCAGGGCCGAGTCCGAAATGGTGAGCAGCGAGTCCTCCTGGTGCACCAGGTCGCACGACTTCTGCTTCTCCGCCTGGGGGTCGATCTGAGGAACCTGGAACAGGGTCGCCAGGCCGAGCAGATAGTTGGCTGCCGGAAACACCTTGCCGCTTGGATTGGCGGACGAGACAGCCATCTGCAGCAACTGGGACGCGCCCTGCAGGTCCTGCGGCTGCTGCAACAGCGGCGCGGCGCCGGTGTACAGCAGGGCGGCCGCGTTTTCCTTGGCCTGTGGATCACCGTGCTTGATGGCGTAATCGAGGAACGGCACCGCATCCTTCGGCCGCTTCGCGTCGATCAGCGACTTGGCGGCGGAAAGCGCCGGCACGATGGCCGTGGTGTCCTTGGCCATGATCCGGTTGGTGACGGAGATAACGCTGTCCGTCTGCCCGGTCAGGGAATACGCTTTGTTGAGATAGCCCAGCAGGGTCGGATTGTCGGGATACTTCCGGACCCCGAGCTGGGCCCACTTGACCAGGCGCGCCGTGTCCGGCTTCTCGCCCTCCGCGGCCGCGGCGGAAATCTTGGTGAAGAATAGAGTGTCCGCCTTGGTCGAATCGGTGGCGTACATCGTTTCCAGGGCGTCCACCGCGCACTTGAAGTTGCTCAGGAAGAGGCAGGCGTTGCTCTTGAGGTCGTAGAGATCGGCGTTGTAGGGGTCGATCTTGAGGCCCTGGTCCGCGACCTCGAGCGCCGTCTCCGGATGGCCGGACTGGAGGAAGTACTTGAACAGCTCCTGCCGCAGCTTCTGGTTGGTCGGCGCCACCCGAAGCATCTCCTTGAAGGCCACCAGCGTGTTGGCCGTATCGTTCGCCGCCTGAAACTGAGAGGCGAGCGCCGTCCAGACCGGGAGGCTCAACGGATCGCCCTTGGTGGAGGCCTGGAGGTGCTTCACCACCTCTGCCCTCGGCGCCTTCTTGTCCATGGCCAGGAGCGCCAGGCAGTATTCGGCGAGGCCATGGTTGGGGAGCGCCTTGATCGCCTTGGCTGCCGCGTCGGCCGCCTTGTCGGGCTTGGTGGTGCGCTGATCGATGCACGCCTTGGCGTCGGGCAGCGACTTGACGGCAGGCTGAAGCGCCGCGGCCAGCCGCTTGCCGAACGCCTGGGCCGACTCCCCGGCGTTTTGGGTCACGGTCACCACATTGCCGGCATCGTCGCTCACGCCGACCAGCCGGGCGGTGACCGCGTAGCGGCCCCCGTCGCCCTTGGCCATCGTGGAGTTCACGACGAAGCGCGCCTGGATGTTCTTGGCCAGCGTGGTGGCGAGCGCCGGAGTCAGAATGGCATCCACCGGATAGCCATACTGCTTGAGCGCGTCGTTCATCTGGGTCTGCTCGATGACCTGGAAGTCCCTGCCCACCACATCCTTCATTTCCTCCCGCATGCCCGAGCCGATCTGGACCGCGGGCCCCGAATCCGCCGGGGCGAAGGCGAACGGATTGGCCACCATGAAGCGCGGTGCCGCGCTGGCGATGGTGGAGGTGCGAGCGTTGCGCGGAATTCCCTGGGCGGCGAGTGGCGATGCGATCGCCCCACCCAGAAGGGCCAGACCGACGAGACGGAACAGGTACATTCCAAGTCCTCCGCGAAGGATCAGCCCACAGAGCCAGCATTGGCCGCGCTGGACGAGAAAACGAATGGGCGAAGAGGGATTCGAACCCCCGACATCCTGCGTGTAAGGCAGGCGCTCTGAACCAGCTGAGCTATTCGCCCGTTGCCTCACACGGACCTGACCAGAGGAGTTACCTCCCTTTGCAGGCTCCGTGCCGTGACGAGCAGCACTTTCCTATAACGCGATACCCAGCGGAAAGAGGACGCAGTACCCGACCACCAAGATTGCCGCCGCCACGCTGGCGTGCCCGGCGGAGAGGGTGACGTACCCCAGCACCAGGACCGCGAGCGCGGCGGCCAGGATCAGCAGGTTCCGTCGAGCCAGAAAGTGCCGTCGCACGGGCGCGGATGCGGCGGCAGCACCCCGGGGAGTGCGTGGTGGCGAGACACCCGGTGGGCGAGAAGTGGACATAGGGGATGAGGCTACCACCGTTCTTGGGTCGGGTCAAGTTCAGGCCCTGGCGCATCTTCCGGCCCCACATCCCAGCCGACGTCGAGGGCCGCCCGGCGGACCCGGTCGGCCCGTCGCCGCACCTGGCGGAGTCCCAGGATGACCAGCGCCAATACCAGCCACCCGCCGCCCGCGATGAGCCAGGTGCCGACGCTGTAGCGCTGGCGGGTCGTCCGCTGCCACTGCTCCTCGAACCGACCCAGGGAAAGTCCGGTCGTGGCGCGGACCGCGGCCTCGAAATCGGTTCCCGCTTCCAGCCGGGACAATAAGGGTTGAAGCGTGCCGCTCGGGTTCCGCCGGGCGAGCTCGGCCACGGCGGAGACCGCCAGCGCGTAGGCGGCATCGGCGGTCGAGGCCGAGCCGCGGAGTGCGCCATCGAGCGAGCCGAGGTCGGGAATGGCGCCCCGCACAACGGCGAGGTTGAGCTCCAGCGAGCCGAAGCGGTCCCACTCGCCGGCCGCCCACCCGGCGTATCCCTCGTCGAACCAGAGTGGCACACGGACGGCAACAGCCTCGTGGAGGGCGAGGTGGGCCAGCTCGTGGCGCAGGGTGCGGGAGAGGTCTTCCCCATCGGCGCGGAGGAGAATGGTGCGGGTGTCCGGCAGGGCGATGGCGGCGCCCCAATGCGGGGCGCGACCGGAAGTGAGGGAGTCGAGACGACGTGCATCCGGCACCACGATCAGCCGAAGCGGCCCGGGAATCCGCCGGCCGAGCCCCGGCCAGTCGGCGGGACGTCCCGCCTCTCTGGCGAGGTCGGCCGCGAGGCGCGACTGGGCCGGCCATGCGACGGCGGTCACCTGCCCCACCTGAATGGCCGACGGCTCCGTCTGGAGCGCGGCCGCCCCGAGCAGCGCGAGAACTACGAGAGCAGGTGGCGCGGGACTTCACCTCCAGCGGCGGCCAGGTCGAGCATCTCCTTACAGCGCTTGGCCCACGGATTGAACCTGTTGGCCTTGTGGCCATCGGTCCAGCTCTGCAGCGCCTCGTCCTTCTGTCCGGCAAACCAGAGCGCGCGGCCCAGCTCGAAATAGGCCTCGATCAGGTTGGGCCCCAGCGTGAGGGTCTTCCGGAAGAACGTCTGGGCATCCTCGAACATCTCCCGTTCAAGGTACACCAGTCCCAGGTAATAATGGGCGTAGAGCGTCGCCTTGCGGTCGTTGTCCAGCCGGATGGCCTTGGAGAGATGCTCGATCGCCTCGCCGAAGATCCGCTTCTTCAGGCAGATGTACCCGACGTTGATCCGGGCCAGAGCGTTGGCGGGCTCCTTCATGAGCACCTTGGAAAACGTCCCCAGCGCATCGTCGTAGTCCTCGTGCAGCATCTGGGCCCAGCCCAGCAGGGATTGCGCCTGCACTGCCCCGGGAGAGAGCGCAAGCGCCTTCTCCAGCGCCTGAATCGCGCCGACGTAATCACCCAGGGAGATGAGGCTCCAGCCCTTCTCGATGAAGGTCGAAGCGCCCAGATGGTCCGCATGCACCGCCGGCCTGGCACCGGTGAACTGGGGGGCGGCCGCCGCGCTGGCCGCGCCGCTCGCCTGCTTGTAGCGGTCGACCAGGCCGCGGATGTCCTCCTTCATCTGGCCGAGATCGGTGAGGGTCGCATCGACCCGCTTGAACAGGGCGATGATGTCGCGCTTCACCGCGTCCCGCTCGGCGGGTTGCCCCACCGCGCCCAGCCGGCCCTCGATCTCCTGAAACTGTGCCCGCAGTGTCGCGAGCCACGGCTCACTCATCTCATCCGCTCCCGATGCCCGTGAGCGCGTGCCGTTCGCTCGACGAGAGCAGCTTCCGCGCGTTGAGAATGATGATGGTCCGCCCCGGCCGGGTGATGATGCCCGCGATGTAGGACGCGGCCAGCCCGCTCACCATCGGACCCGGCGCCGTGATGGTGGTGCTGTCGACTCGGATGACCTCCCGGACCTCGTCCACCAGCACGCCGACGCGCTGCTCGCCCAGATCCACCACCATGAGGCGGGTCTCCTCCCGGATCGGGGCCTCGAGGTCGAATCGCTTCCGCAGGTCGACCACCGGCACGGCGCTCCCCTCGTACGCCACCACGCCTTCGAGGAACTCCGGCGCCTTGGGAAGCGGCGAGGGCGCCGAGTAGCGCAGGATCCGCTCCACCTGGAGGATGTCGAAGGCGAACTCCTGGCTGCCGACCCGGAAGGTCACCATCTGCACGTCGTCGACGGTGTTCATGCGGCTGGGTCCTCCTTGATGCGCGCGCCGAGCGCGGTCAGATCGAGCAGCGGGACGAGCCCCTCGTCGGTCCGGGCCACGGCGACGGCCCATGCCAGCGCCGCGCCCGGCGGTACCGCGAACCCGGGCTCCCGGAGCACTGTCTCCGCCTCCTCCACCTCGAGGCAGAGCGTGCGGCCGGCGAGCTCCACCACGATAGCCACATCGCCGCGGGCGTCGGGACAGGCGGTTCCCTCGAGCAGCGCACCCAGGTGAATGACCGGGACGATGCGGCCGCGAACGGTGGTCACGCCCCGCACCGCGGGCTCGACCGCCGGGACCGGATACGTTGGGCCGGGGTCGAGCACTTCGACCACCTGCGCCAAGGCGAGCCCCACTCGCCGGCCCGCGGCGCGCACCAGCAGATATCCCTCGCCTTTCGGGATCATCGTCGCTCCATGCGGGACAGCTCGAGGCGAATCCGGTCGGCCATGGCGCCGACCGGAAGGACATGATCGGCCCCGCCCGCCTGCAGCGCGGCGTTGGGCATGCCATAGATGGTGGCGCTTTCGCGGTCCTGGGCGATCCCGATCCCGCCGGCGTCGTGGATCAGCCGGAGCCCCTCCGCGCCATCGCGGCCCAGCCCGGTGAGCACCACGCCGATGGCGCGCTCGCCGAATCGCTGGGCCACACTCCGGAAGAGCGGGTCGGCGGCCGGGCGGACGCCCCAGACCGACGGCTCCTGGTCCAGCGTCAGACGGGGACCATCCGGGGCCGCCTCGACCCGCATGTGGTAGTCTCCCGGCGCGATGTACGCGGTCTCGGCGAGCATCGGCGTCTGGTGCCGCGCCTCGACCACGTTGAACCGACTCTGGGACGCGAGCCGCTCGGCGAGGCTCTGGGTGAAGCGGGGCGGCATGTGCTGCACGATGAGCACCGCGGCCCCCTGGCCGGTGACCAGGCGAGGCACCAGCTCCGCCAGCGCGCGCGGTCCACCGGTCGAGGCGGCCACGGCGACGCAGTAGCGCGCGCGGCCGGGGAGCGCGAAGAGCGCCTGATCCGGTACACCGCGCGCGGGCCGGGCGAGGACCGGGAGCCGGCCGATGTCGGCACTCCGCGCCGCCCGCAGCACTCCGATCAGCCGCTCGGCGAAGCGCGCCGTCGAGCGCTCCGAGCGCTCGTCTTCCTTGGCTACCAGGTCGACCGCGCCGAGCTCGAGCGCGCGGATGGCGGCCGCCGTGCCGGGCCCGGCATAGGAGCTCACTACCACGATCGGCCGGGGCGATTCGGACATGATGTAGCCGATCGCGCCCAGCCCGTCGAGCTCCGGCATCTCCAGGTCCATCAGGACCATGTCGGGCACGTGGTCGTGCACTTTCCGCAGCGCGTCCAGTCCGTTTCTCGCGGTCGCGACGACGCGGAACTCACCGGTCCCGTCCACCACCTCGGTCAGGAGCCGGCGGAAGAAGGGGCTGTCGTCGACCACGAGGACCGTGGGCTGGTCAGAGCGTGTGGATACCATGCGCCACGGAGGAGACCTCGACCTGCCCATCGGCCACCCGGAGCCGGACAGTCCGGCCGTAGTCCCCGCCCACCGCTTCGCCCACCAGGGCGATGCCGATCTGGTTGAGCACCTGACGGGAGGCCACCACGTTGCGCTCGCCCATCTGAATGGTGCCGCTCGGGGCCAGCGAGGCGAACATGCTGGCCCCGCCCGCCAGCCGCGCCACCATCCGGCGGACGCTGGCGCCCTGGGCGGCCATCAGCTCGATCAGCATCGGCACCGCCGTCTGGGGGAACTTGGCCGCGTTCGCGTCCTTTCTTCCCAGCCCGGGCGAGGGCAGGAGCACATGGGCCAGCCCACCCACCTGGGCCATCGGATCGTGTAGCATGATCGCCACGCAGCTCCCCAAGCCGATGGTGATCAGCACGTCCTCCCGGCAGCCGACCCGGAGGTCGGCCACGCGCACCAGAATCTCTCGGCCGGTCATCCAGGTCGCCGGTAGATCCGTTCCCGCGGATCGATGAGCTGCAGCAGGTCGCGCGCGGGGCCGAACAGGGTCTCGACCTTGCCCAGCACCAGGTAGCCGCCGGGGGCAAGCGCGGTGGCGAAGGTCTGAAACAGCTGCTCCTGCATCAGCCGGTCGAAGTAGATGACCACATTGCGACAGAGGATGAGATGATAGGCTCGCCGGACCGGCGGCTCCTGGTTCAGATCCAGCCGCCGGACGTGGACCCGGCGGCGCAGCCGCTCGATCACCCGGTGCTCCGCCCCGTCGGCCTCGAAGTAGGCGCGCACCAGCTCCGGCGGCATCTCACTCAGCGCCTCGGTGCTGTAGCGGCCGCCCGCCGCACGCTCCAGGCTGCCCCGATCGACGTCGGTCGCGTCGATGGTCACCCGGTCGAGCTGGTCGGCCCGGCCGCTCCGGTCCAGCGCGTCGGCAATGAGGGCGGCGAGAGTATAGGGCTCCTCTCCCGAGGAGCAGCCTGCGCTCCAGGCCGTCAGCCGAGTCATCGGCTCGGCACAGAGTTGCGGCACCAGGTCCCGACGGAGCCGGTTCCAGGTCTCGGCGTTCCGGTAGAAACGGGTGACGTTGATCGTCAGCGCGTCGCGCAGCAGCTCGTATTCCGCGGGCGTCCGCTCCAGCAGCGTCTGATAGTCCTGGTAGGTGTGGACCCCGCAGGCCCGCATCCGCACGGCGATCCGGCGGCGGACGCACTTCTCCTTGTAGGCCTCCACCGTGAAGCCGGAGCCCTGCGCGATCACCTGCGCGAGCCTGGCGAACGCGAGGTCGTCGGGGGGGGTCACTTGGCCAGGTCCAGCATCTCGAGGTTGGCGCGAGCGAGCTCATGCCCCGGATTCAGGCTGGTGGCCTGGCTCCAGCTCTCCCGCGCGCGGGTGGTGTCCCGCCGCTTGTAGGCGATGTTCCCCAGCTTGAAGTAGAGGTCGTCTCCCAGATCGGGCGCGAGCTTGGCCGCCCGCTCGTAGGCCTCGCGCGCCTCGTCGTAGCGGCCGTTGCGGTACAGAATGTCGGCCAGGTTCTTGGAGATCTGGGGCAGCGAGGGCTCCTCCGCCAGCGCCGTCCGGAGCAGCGCTTCGGCGCCCGGCAGATCTCCCGCCAACTCCAGAAGCACCGCGAGATTGTTCTGCAGCACCGCGCTGGCGGGATAGGCCGCGGCTCCGGCCTTGGCGGCGCTGAGCGCGCCGGCCTGATCGTTGAGCCCGGCGCTGGCCAGCGTCGCCGCCCAGTACCAGAGCGCGGGCGCGGGCTTGGGACCCAGCAGCTCGATGGTGCGGGCCAGCCGGCCCTGCGCCACCTGATGCTCCCCGCGCTTGAGGGCCACCACCCCCCAGGCCAGCATGATGCGGGGATCCTCGCGCGACCGCCCGGCCGCATCGCCGTACGCGGCCTCCGCCTCGTCCAGACGCCCCAGCCGCTCCAGGGCGAACCCCAGGTTGTGGAGCGCCGCCGGCCGCGCGGCCGGCCCCGATGCGGCCTGGCGGAACGCGTCGGCTCCCTCCTCCCAGCGCGCCTGCCTCAGCGCGATGAGCCCGAGATAGAACGGCGCGCTCGCATCCTCCGGCCGGAGCTCGGCCACCCGGCGGAACTCCCGCAGCGCCTCGTCGAGCATGGCAGCCTTGTAGAAGGCCACCCCCAGGTTCCGGTGCTCGTCCACCCGTCCGTCGTTCACCTTGGGGGCCGCCGCCGTGGAGGTGCCGACCCGGCGGGCGAACCCCGCCGTGATCAAGCCGAAGAGCGCCTTCCCCACCTCGAATTCGACCATCCCGGACTGGTCGATGAGGTGCTGGACGTCCCGGGTCCCGTCGAGCAGCGGAAGCAGCTGCTGTTGCTCGCGCGACAGGTCCGGCGCCGACTCGCCGATGTGGCTCCGGTCCACCGCGAAGATGAGGTCGAACGAGGGGATCTTCTTCTCGATCAGGCTCCACTCGTCCACTCGGCGGGCACCCTCCAGCAGGAGGAACTCGGGGTTGATCCGGACCAGGAAGTCCTCCCGCTCCGGGCGCACGCCCGCCTCGAAGTTGAAGGTGCCGGAGACCCAGGTGAACAGGTAGTAGACCGCCTCCTCGATCTGAAGCCGCATGTAGCTCTCCAGCTCCTCCCGGGTGAGCGCGCCGAGCTGGACGATGATCTCGCCCAGCTTGTGCTCCCGGTCTCCCACCTGCTGATCGACGGCGCTCTGCAGCTGCTCCGCGGTGATCCGCCCGCTGCGGAGCAGGATGTCTCCCAGACGATCGCGGCGGTTCACGATCGCCGCGTAGACAATGTGGCCTTCCTCGAAGTAGATGGTGCCGAAGTTGTGGCGGTCGGCCAGCGCCAGGCAGCCGGTGCGGCGTCCCAGGAACAGCAGCTGGATCACATCGGGGAGACTGGCCTCCTTGAGACTGCCTTTGATCGCCATCAGCGCCACTCCTCCAGCACGCGCTCGCTGACGTCGGGCCACTCCCAGACCATCTTCTCCCGGCTGCGCGCGCCTCCGGCCGTGGGCGCGACGATGCCGCTCGAGCGGGGCGGCCGGGGCCGCTCGGCCTCGCTCCGCGACGGCACTGGAGCGACGGGTCCCTCGAGCACTTCGCGGGCGAGCCCGGCCGTCGGCGCCATCCCGCGAGCCTCCGCGGCCTCGATCACCCGCTGAACCAGCCCCTGCACCGCACGCACCGATTCCACCGGGCGGGCGGCCAGGTACGACACCAGTGCGGCGTCCGCCCGGCCCAGCTTCTCGCCCAGCGCGCGGGCGATCACCCGCCCGCGGATGTCCTCGTCCGGCGGAGGCAGCTCGACCACCAGACCGCCTTCCAGCCGGGTTCGGAGTCGGGCCTCCACCCCAGGCAGTCCCGCCAGCGGCACCGCCGAGGTGAACACCATCTGCCGTCCCGACTCCAGCAGCAGGTTGAAGAGCACGAACAGCTCATCCTGGCTGCGGTCCTTGTCGGCGATCAGGTGCACGTCGTCCAGCAGGAACGCCGATATCCGGCGGTAGCGCGCGCGCCAGCCGGCCACGGCGTCTCGGTCGATCGCTTCGATCAGCTCGCCGGTCAGCTCCGGAGCACTGAGGCAGGCGACCGGTCCACCCCGTCCCGCGAGCTCGTTGCCGATGGCGTGGAGGAGGTGGGTCTTCCCGGTCCCGCCGGCACCCACGATGACCAGCGGGTTGTACCCGGTGCCGGGCTCGGCGGCCACCAGACGGGCCGACTCGAGCGCGAGGCGGTTGCCGGTGGACTCGGCCAGCTCCCCAAGGCGCCAGAGTGGCGACGGCGCGGGCGGAGGCACCGCGCCCGCCCGCGCGCGGGCGAGCGCGGCCTCGGCGGCAGCGAGATCCGCCGGATCGTGGAACGCCGGCGAGCCGGCCAGCTCGGGAGCGAGCTCCGCGGCCTCCCTCCGCATGGCCTGGAGCCGCTCGACGTCCGCCTCGAACTCGCCGATGGCCCGCGCGGGATCGCTCACCATCTCCTGATCCAGCAGCGCCTGGAGCCGGGTGATGACGAACCCCTCGCCCTGCCAACGGAGGAGGGCCGCGCTGACCTTGGTCCGCCACGCGTCGACCTGCTGGGCCACGGTGGCGGAGATCTCGCTCAGGAATTCGCCGAACTCGTCGCGCGACTCGGCCGCCGCGTCCGCCGGCACCGACGCGCCCGGCGCGTCATCCGCATCGGGCGCCCCAGGGCCCCCGATCAGCGAGCGCGCCTCCGCCGGGCCGAGCGGCGTGTCGCTCACCGCCTGGAAGGCAATCAAACGGTTGAGCGCGCCCAGCAACTCACGCACGTTGTCGATTCCCAGCGACGCTACCGCCTCGAGCACTCCATCGGCGAACCCGGCGCGCCGCTCCTCCGCCTTGCGCCGGAGAATCGCGACCCGAGTTTCGTAGTCCGGGGCGGAGATATCGATCACCAGACCCCCGGCGAAACGACGGATCAGGCGCTCGTCGAGCGCTTCGATTTCCGCAGGCGGCCGATCACTGGTGAGCACGATCTGACGGTTGGCCTGCTGCAGCGCGTCGGTGAGCCGCAGCAGCTCAGCCTGCATCTCCCGCCGGTGGGTGAGGAACTGCACGTCGTCCACCAGGAGCAGATCGACGTCGAGGAAACGCTTGCGGTACGCCTCGCCGTGGCCGGCGGCGATGGCGGCATGGAACGCCTCCACGAACTCGTCCAGGGTGAGATACTCGACGGAAAGCCGCGGGTTGATCGCCCGGGCCGCGTGGCCGATGCCCATCAGCAGGTGGGTCTTCCCCAGGCCCGGGCGGGCATAGATGAAGAGCGGGTTATACACCGTCCCCGGCGACTCGGCCACCGCCTTCGACGCGGTAACCGCCAGGCGGTTGGCCGCGCCGACCACCATGGTGTCGAAGCGGTAGAGGGGATTGAGGGTGACGGTCACGCGACCGGGCTCCCGGCGGCCAGCCGCTTGAGGACGATCTCGGAGATACCGCGCAGGGTCTCGAACACGCCGCTTCCGTGCAGCGCGTCGGCCCCGAAGCTCAGCACCGCCCGGAAGTTCAGCGCATCGTCCATCTCCTCGTGGGAAAGGATGAGATCGGTGGGGAGGTCCTGCTTGTTGTACTGGAAGACGACCGGCAGGTGGCGGACATCGACGCCCTGGCCCAGCAGATTGTCCTGCAGGTTCTGCAGGCTCTCCAGGTTGTCGTCGAAGCGGCGGGCCTGGCTGTCGGCCACGAATACCACGCCGTCGGCGCCCTGCAGCACCAGCTTCCGGGTGGCGTTGTAGTAGCTCTGCCCCGGAACGGTGTAGAGCTGGAACTTGGTGGTGAACCCGGAGATGGTGCCGAGCTCCAGGGGCAGGAAATCGAAGAACAGGGTCCGGTCGGTCTGCGTGGCGAGCGAGACCATCCGGCCGCGCCGGCTCTCCGGCACCCGGCCATAGACGTACTGCAAGTTCGTGGTCTTGCCGGACCGGCCCGGTCCGTAATACACGATCTTGCAGGTGATCTCGCGCGCCGTGAAGTTGACCAGAGACATTTCGTTACCGTCCGAAGAGCGCTTTGAGGCTCGCGTTGAGCTCGGATTCGAAATTCTCCGCCAGCGTCGCCGCGTGGGCCTGCTCGCGGGGTGCCGCGGTCATCAGCTGCTGCACCATCTGATCGAAGAAGAGCTGCACGATACCGACCGAGGTCTCCGGCCCGAACACTACCAGTCCGATCCAGCGCCCCCGCGGCGTCGCGAAGGCGGAGAGCAGACAGCTCTGCCGCACCCCGTGATGCACCAGGGCACCGAACCGCGACGCCCCCATCAGCCGGGCGAGCTCCTCGGTCGAGGCCACGATGCCGGCGCCCAGCGCGGCGGCCGTCATCACGTCGAGCGAGCGGCTGAAGCCATGCTGTGCCACCACCTGTCCAGAGGTGGTCATCAGCAGGGTGAGCCGGGCCGACGATTCCGTCAGGAAGCTCTGCAGCGGATCCACTACCCAGGGCTCGAGGGCGCGCATCAGTCCAGCCGGCCCACCGCGTCGAGCATCTCCAGCCGCGCCAGTCCGACGTTGGCGTCGGGGCCCACCACCGCTACCAGCACCAGGTCCGCGGCGGCCGGCGCCGCGAGCACCGAGCCCGCCTCGCCCTTGAGGTGCACGAACGCGGGCGGCTGCATGCCGGCGCACTCCGCCGCGCGCGACAGGCGGCCGACCAGGCTGGCCGTGAGCGCCGCGGCCGCCCGGCCGTCCACTCCATCCATGAGCTGCTCGGCCACGACCAGGCCATCGCTGCCGGCCACGAGCAGCGCCCCCCGGACACCCGGGACCCGGGTCACACGATCGAGTGCCGCGTCGGTCGGGCTCATCCCAGGCGCTCCAGCCAGGTTCGCGCGCTCCGGGCCGCCCGTTCGGCGAGCAGTCCGACCCGCGCCATCGGCAGCGATCGATCGCGTACGGTGAGCAGCACCGTGTCCACCGTGGGCGAGGAGAGCACGATGTGGCCATCGGGACATTCCAGCGCGATCGAGTGCCATCCGCCGAGCCCGAGCAAGCGAGTCGCCCGCGCCGCTTCCCGGGAGGCTCCGGCGAGCCGAGCCGCGACCTGGTCGCTGGCATCGCTCCCATCCGACAGCGCGAGCTTGCCGGCGAGGCGGAGTCCGTTCCCGTCCACCAGCAGCTGGCCCTGCTCCCCGCCGTCGACGCCCTCGAACGCCATCGCTGTCGGCGGCGCAGGCGGGGTCGGCGACGGAGTGTCGACCGGGGCGGGTGGACCGGCGCTGGTCACGTCCCGGCGCACCCGATCGAGGGCCTGGATGATCGACGGATCGTCCGGATCGACCTCGGCGGCGCGCTGCAGGTGATCCACCGCGGCCACCGTGTCCCCCGCGCGAAAATAGAGAAACGCGATCCCCTTGAGCGCCGAGACCCGCATCGGATCGAGCTGCAGCGCGGAGGACCAGGCGTCGAACGCGCCGGCCAGGTCCGCCTGATCGCTCAGGATCCGCGCCATCAGGTCGTGCGCATCCGCCAGACCCGGATACCGGCTCGCTCCACCGCGCGCCACCTTGTACGCGGCCTCCAGCTGTCCCCGACGCCGCAAGGCTTCGCCCAGCTCGAGGAAGGCGAGGCTGGACGGCTCGGCGGCCAGGCGATCGGTCAGACTCCTGATGTCGTCACTCACGGTAGCGCGCCAGCTCCTTCATGAGATGGTCCACGCCTTGACGCAGACGCTCCACCGCGGACGCCTCCGACTCCTCGCCCGGCGTGCGGCTGGCGAGGTGAGTCCACTGGGCCCAGCAGGTCAGCGCCTCGGGGAAGTGACCTTTGGCGGCATAGCAGAGACCGAGCAGCCGACGGGCCTCCGGCATTTCGGGATCGTGCTCCAGCAATTCTTCCAGTGCCCCTGCCGCCAGGTCGTACTCCCCCTGTCCCAGCGCCTCGCGCGCAGGCACCAGCAGGGCGGCGAGATCGCGGCCGGGCTCCGGCTCCTCGCCGGGGCGCGCGGGATCGTCCAGCACCACTACGCCGGCGTTGGTGAGTCCGTACACGGTGCGAGCGATCTCGAACTCCGAGCGCCCCAGGACCTCGGCCAGCGAGTGCAGGTCCCGCTGGCCATCGACGGCGGCGAGCACCTCCCACTCGAAGGGGACCAGATCGAGCAGCTCGCTCCCCTGCTGCTCCGGCGGCGGCAGCCGGGGGACCAATCGCAGGTGCGACACCTTGGACCCGATCCGCGACCACTCGTCGATCCGCCGCGCGGCTTCCATCAGCAGCGCCTCGGTGGGAAACCGTACCGGGGCTTCGACCGCGGCGTGGCAAGGGCTCCCCTCCTCGAAGACGAAGTAGCCCTCCGACCAGCGCAGGAGGTCGAAAACGGCCTCCTCGATCTGCGCCTTCAGCTGGCGGTCGAGCTCCCGCCGGGAGATGACGGCCAGCTGGACCAGGATGTCCCCCAGACGTCGGCCGTCGCCCGCGTTCTGCGCGGCGCGCGCGCGGTCCAGATCGGCGGCGGTGATCTTGCCCGAGCGCACCAGCCGGGCGCCGATCGGCTGCGCATCGCTGCCCACGGCCGCCGCCACCACCCCGCCCCGGTCGAAGCAGACGGTACCCGCCGTCTGGCGCAGGTCGGAGGTGACCCGCAGCACGCCGCTCTTCCGACCCAGGTCGAGCAGCTGGAAGACGTCCTGGATGTGCAGCTCTTTGAGTGGACCCTCGAGCGCCACCGGTCACCCCGCCGAGGCAGCGAAGATGTGCTGGAGATCGCGGGCCGAACGCGCCCGGCTCCGGGCCTGTGACGCATAGGGGCCGGCCGGATCGATCTGGACTACCCGCTCCCAGGCCTGCACGGCCAGCTCGAACTGTCGTTGCCGGGCGAGCGCGGCTCCCTGGTTGTAGAGCGCGGCGGCGTGCTCCGGATCGAACCGCAGCACCCGCTCGAACGCCTCCAGCGCCTGCGTGGTCCGGCCGTCCTCCAGGAGGGCGCGTCCCAACGCCGTCAGCGCCTCCAGCTCGTACGGATCCGCCTCGAGCAGACCGACCAGCACGGCCACGGCGGCGCGGGCGGACTCGGTCCGACGGAGGAGATCCGCCAGCGCGCGGGCCGCGGCCCCGTAGGTCGGCAGCAGGTCCAGCGCGCGCTCGTAGGCGGCGCGAGCCGAGGCGACGTTGCCCCGCTCCTCCTCCAGTCCACCGAGCTCGTACCAGACGCCCACCAGCGTGGGATCGAGCTGCAGCGCCGCGTTGAATGCCGCGAGCGCGGCCGGCCGGTCGCCCAGGAGGGCGGACACTTGCGCCTGCAGGTGGAAGAGATCGGACCGCCCCGGCGCCGTGGTCTGGGCCTCGCGGATGCAGTCGAGGGCGCCGAGCGCGTCGCCCACCGCGAGGCGCACGCGGGCCCGGGCCACCAGCACCTCGACGTCGCCCCGCACGCGCGTCGCCAGGGCATCGGCCAGCTCCACCGCGTCTCCCGGCCAGCCGAGGGCGAGCAGCGCCCTGATCTCACCCAGGGTGGCGTCGGGGTCGTCGGGGTTCGCGGCTCGGGCGGCGCGGTAGCGCTCGAGCGCCTCGCCGTAGAGTCCCCGCTTGGCGAAGATGTCACCCAGAAGCACCGCCGTGGGACCGATCGGCGCCCCCCGTGCGGAGGCCCGGCTCAGCTCGGCCGAGGCGAGATCGAGCAGCCCTTTGCCGATGTAGTCGCGCGCCAGCGCCAGAGCGTCGCCGGCGTGCCCGTTGCCCACGGCGGACGTGGCCGGCGCGAGCTCGGCGAAGAGCTGGTCGAGCGCCGGCGGCTCGAAGGCGAACTCTCCCGCCAGCTCCTCCCCTCCCACGTCCGCCGCGAGCTCGGGCGCGATGGCGATGGTCGGGTCCTCGTACTGCAGATCGATGGTGAGGGAAAATTTCTGGGGGACGTAGAGCGGCTCCAGCTCGAGCGCGCGCCGGGTCTCCCGCAGCGCGCCATCGAAGTCGCCCAGCTGGCTCAGCACGAAGCTCAGGTTATAGTGCGCGCCGGCAAACGCCGGGTCGGCGTCGACCGCGCGGCCAAAGGCATTCCGGGCATCCTCGAACCGGCGAAGCTCCATCAGCACCAGGCCGACGCCGTTCCACGCCACGGCGCTGCCACTCTGCTCGGCCAGCGCCCGCTGGTACTCCTCCAGCGCCGACTTGAGCTGGCGCCGCTGGAACAGCAGGAGCCCGAGATTGAGCCGGGCCGCCAGCAACGGGCGCTCGCCCGCGAGCGCCCGCCCGAAGGCAATGATGGCCCCGTCGCTGCCCGACTCGTGGGCGCGCACCACGCCGAGATTGTTCCAGGCCAGCTGATAGCTGCCATCGATCGCGACCGCCTGCTCGTACGAAGCGACGGCCTCTTCCCGGCGGCCCGACTGATGGAGGCAGACCCCGCGCTCGTTCCACACTTTGGGAGAATCGGGGTAGTCGCGGACCAGCTCCTCGTAGAGGGCCAGGGCCGCGACCAGGTCCCGGCGCAGGATGTGGAGCTCGGCCAGCGCCTGGCGGCAGAGCCGCGGGTCCTCGCCGGCCTCCAGCGCGAGGTGGTACTCGCGCATCGCCTCCTCGTGATACCCCTTCTGTCGGAGGGCAAGCCCGAGGTTGCAGTGGGCCAGCGCGCGGCCCTCGACGATCTGCGGTCGCGCGTGGGTCTTCTCGCGCTCCCCGCCGTATCGCTCGAGGGCGAGGTTGGCCTGAGCCCGCGCCAGTGTCGGGTTGAGTTTGATGGCCTGCCGGGTGGCTTCGCGGGCCGCCTCGTGCTGGCCCATATCACCGTAGACGAAGGCGAGCAGATAATGCGCTTCGGCGTATTCGGGGCTCCGCTCGATGGCCTCGCGCAAGGCGGCGAGCGCCGGCTCGTTGAGCCCGCGATTGTAGAACACCTCGCCGGCGTAGAAGTGAGCGACCGCGCTGCCGGGGTCTTCCCGGCACGCGCGGCTCAGCCATTCGCTCGCCGCGTCGAGGTTGCCGCGAGCCTTCTCGGCCAGACCGAGCTGGAGCATGGCGGGGACGTCGTGCCGGTGCCAGGTGAGGAGCGCCTCGAACTGGGCGATGGCTTCCGGGTGGCGGCCCAGCGCGGCAAAGGCGCGGCCCAACTCCCATCGCGCGTCCCGGTCTTCGGGCTGCTGGCCAACCCGCTCCAGCAGGGCGGTGATCCGGCGATCGTAGTGACCGCTGTCCCGGTAGGCGATGTCGAGGTTCGCCTGGGCCACCTGCATCCGGGAGTCCAGCTCCAGCGCCCTGACAAATTCGGCGATCGCCTCCTCGATCAATCCCTTCTGGTAGTACAGGACGCCCAGGTTATTGTGGGCCCCGGCATCGGAGGGATCGATCCGGCGGGCAAAGGAGCGCAGAACGGCGAGATCGCGCTCCGACAGCACGGGGCCGGGCATCGGATCAGGGCAGTCGGATGGCGTCGAAGATCGCCCGGAGGGACGGCATGTCGGGCAGGAGCAGGAAATGACCGCGCAGGGGCTCGATCGCCCCGGCGACCTGGAAGGAGGTCTCCACGCAGAAGACGAAATCCCGGTCGTGGCCGAAGTTGAGGTAGGTGGTGGTGAGCACCGCCGCGCTCAGGTCGACCACCAGGCTGGGCACCGAGGGCACCAGCATCATGCCCATAAAATCGCTCAGCGCGTTGAGGTAGGCGCTGGCGAGGATGTTGCCCGCCTCCTTGAGCCCCGACTGTTCCATCGCGCCGAACTCCCGGGTGGTCCCGGGCGGTCTCCGCATCAGTATATCACAGAGAGTTCGGGCCGATCCTTCGGGGAAAAGCACCAGGGTCCGGCCGGTGAGGTCGCCCATCATGTGCATCAGCACGGCCGCGATGACCTCGTCGGGTCGCCCGACCAGATCGGCCACCTCCTCCAGCGCCCGCACATTGACCTCCGGCACGGCGATCATGATCGTGCGGTTGGTCATCTGGGATAGCGCGGTGGCAGCATGCCCACCGCCGATGTTGGCCACCTCGCGGAGGGCGTCGAGCTGCAGTGCTTTGAGGTCCCGCACGTCTTCCATGCTCTCCCCTTCCTACAGCAGCGCTGCGGCGTCGAGGATCAGCGCCGGGGCGCCGTCGGCCAGGATGGTCGCGCCACCGACGAACGGCGGCATCCCACGGGGGGCGTCGAACGGCTCGACCACGATGTCCTGCTGTCCCAGCAGCCGGTCCACCACCAGCGCGGTGCGGCGCTCGCCCACCTCGAGGATCAGGGTCGGTCGCCGGGGGGACGAGGCGCGATCGGCGCCGGGCCGCACCAGCTGGCTGAGATGGACCGTCGGGATCACCTGCTCCCGCACCACCAGCGCCTCGCGATTCCGCACCGCGGTGACCGATCGCGGATCGAACTCCACCGTCTCGGCTACATAGGCGAGCGGAACGGCGTACCGCTCGCCCGCGGCGTCGGCCAGGAGCGCGCGGACGATGGCCAGCGTGAGCGGCACCCGGATGACGAAGGTGGTCCCGCGCCCGACCTCGGTCTTCACCTCGAGGGTCCCGCCCAGCGCGCGCACCCGGGTCATGGCGACATCGACGCCGACGCCCCGGCCGGACACGCCGCTCACGGTCTGCGCGGTGCTGAAGCCGGGCCGGGCGAGGAGCCGAAGCAGCAGGTCGTCGGTGAGCCCCTCTCCATCGGCCGCCGAGACGACACCGGCCACGCCCTCGTCTCGCGCCTTGGCGGCGATCGCAGCGCGATCGACACCCCGCCCGTCGTCGGTGATCCTGAGCGCCACGCTGTTTCGCTCGCGGCTGGCCGAGAGCAGGATCCGGCCCTCGGGCGGCTTCCCGGCCGCGACCCGTTCGGCGGGCGGCTCGATTCCATGATCGGCAGCGTTGCGGATCAGGTGAAGCAGCGGATCACCGACCTCGTCCAGGATGGAGCGGTCGAGCTCGATCTCCTCGCCCTCCATCTCGAACCGGATGCGCTTGCCCAGGTCGCGGGCCAGATCGCGGACCAGCCGGGGGAAGCGTTCGAACACGTCGCCCACCGGAGTCATCCGCGCGGCGATCACCTCGGCCTGCATGCCGGACACCAGCTTGGAGATCCGGTCACCCAGAACGACCAGGCTCTCGTCCCCGCTGGCGCTGGCGAAGACGGCGAGCCGGTTCTTCGCCACCACCAGCTCTCCGACCTGCTTCATCAGCGCGTCCAGCCGGCGCAGGTCGACTCGGATCTGGCGGGCCCGAGTGACCATCGCGGCTTCGGCCGGTCCTTCGTCGAACCGCACCTGATCGACATCACCGGCGGTGCGCAGGGCCGCAGCGATCTCGGTTTCGGTGGCGCTCGTCAGGAGACGGAAGGAGAACCGCCCGTCGAAGTCATCCCGGTCGAAGTGGGCCAGCGGAGGACGAACCGCGGTGACCCGGCCCAGCGCCTCGGCCCGCCGCACCACCAGGGTGGCGCGGGCGCCCCGCATCAGGGCGTCGGCCCGGAGCGCGACCCGGACCGGACGGGCGGCCGGCGCCGGCGCGGCCAGCGACACCGCGGCCGAGGGCTCGCCTCCAGCCGCGGCGTCAAGCTCGGCCTCGAGCTCCTCGGCCGAGCTGTCCTTCCCCGCGGCCGCATCCTCCACCGCCCGCCCGAGCGCATCCACCGCGCGGAACAGGAGCTGAAATATTCCGGGTCCGGCGGGCAGCTTCGCCTGGCGGAGCAGGTCGAGCAGATTCTCCATCCGGTGGGCCAGCTGGGCCACACCGGCGTAGCCCATCGTCGCCGCCATTCCCTTGATCGTGTGGATCGAGCGGAACAACCCGCCGACGGGCTCGCTCGCGGCCGGCTCCCGCTCCCACTCGAGCAGCAGCTGGTTGCAGCCGCTCAGATGCTCGCGGCTCTCGTCCAGAAACAGGGCGGCATACTTCGAGACGTCCACGGATCAGCCCAGGACGCGCTGCACCGCCTCGAGAACGCGGGAAGGTTGGAATGGCTTGACCACGAAATCCTTGGCGCCCGCCTGGATGGCCTCGACCACCAGCGCCTGTTGTCCCATAGCGCTGCACATGAGGATCTTGGCCTCGGGGTCCGTCTTGCAGATCTCCCGCACGGCCTCGATCCCGCCCATGTCCGGCATCACGATGTCCATGGTGACCAGGTCGGGCTTGAGCTGCCGGTACTTGGCGACGGCCTGACTGCCCGACTCCGCCTCCCCGACGACCTCAAACCCGGCCTGGCTCAGAATGTCGCTGATCATCGTGCGCATGAAGATGGCGTCATCGCAGACGAGCACCGTATGGCTCACAGATTCCTCCGTGCAACTCCAGGGTCGTCGTGCTTAGCTGCCGATGATCGGCGCGAACAGCGCATCCACGTCGAGCAAAATGAAATGCCGGCCGTCCTGCAGGCCGACCGCGCGCACCAGCCGGGGATCGACTCCCGGGAGGTCGGCGCGCGGGGACACCGAGCGCTCCGGCACCTCGAGGAAGTCGAGCACCTGCCCCACCCCGAGTCCGTAGCGCTTGCCCGCGACCTCCAGGACCACAATCGCGCCTTCGTCCTCCTCCCGCCGAGCCTGCTGGAGGAGGACGTGGCCGTCGAGAACGGTGAGGAGGGTGCCCCGGACGTTGACCAGTCCTTCGATCGCTTGTGCGACGCCCGGGATCCGGGTGGCCGGGAGGCGCGGCAGGATCTCCCGCACGATCCCTGCCGGAGCCGCGCAAATTAGCGCACCGATCCGAAAAACGACGGCGTGCAGCGTAGTGGAGTCAGCCATCTCTATTGAAGAAAACAAGATAGCCAAGGGGGTCCGGTCGGGCAACCAGATCTTCGCCACCCACTGCAACCAGGGCGGGCCGCAGATCCGAGGGCCACTCCGAGCGGAATTCGAGTGGTTCGGAGGTAGCGGGGTGGCGGAATGCCAGAGCGGCCGCGTGTAGCGCCTGGCGGGGAGTGGCCCGCTCGAGCGCCTCGGCAGTCCGGCGCGGAGGACCGGAGATCCGCCGGCTGCCACCGCCGCCGTACACCGGATCCCCGACCACGGGGTGACCCAGATGCGCCAGGTGCACCCGGATCTGATGGGTCCGGCCGGAATGCAGCTCCAGGCGGAGGAGATCCGCCACCCCGAAGCGGGCCACGACCGACGCATCGGTGCGCGCCAGCCGACCCGTCGGAAGAACCGCCATTCGCTTCCGGTCCTGCGGGTGCCGGGCGAGCGGGGCCTCGATCACCGTGGGGCTGGCATCGAGATGCCCCCACGCGAGGGCCGCGTAGGTCCGGCGGACCCGCCGAGCCGCGATCGCGGCGCCCAGCCGGCGATGCGCCAGGTCGGTCTTGGCCACCACCATGAGGCCGGAGGTGTCGCGATCCAGTCGGTGCACGATGCCGGGACGTCCTTCGGCGCCCCCGGACAGCGTAGTGCCCCGGGCCACCAGCGCGTTCACCAGGGTGTCGTCCCAGTGGCCCGGCGCCGGATGTACCACCAGGCCGGCAGGCTTGTCGATCACCGCCAGATGCTCGTCCTCGAACACGACGGTGAGGGGGATCGACGCAGGTTGGAGAGTACGGGGGGGCTCGTGCTCGGGAAAGTGGATGGTGACTCGCTCGCCCCGGACCAGCACCCGGGAGGCGCGGGCCGGCTTGCCGTCGACCTCGACGGCGCGGTCGGCAACCAGGCGCGCCGCCTGGGTTCGAGAGAGTCCCAGCTGGTCGGCCAGGAATCGGTCCAACCGCTCGGTGGCCGGGACGGCCACCGTGAAGCTCAGCTCAGGCAGCCGAAGCGGACTCTGTCTCGGGACGGCGGGCGTCCTCCCGCCAGAGGGAGATGGCCAGCGCGATCGCGCCGCAGCTCACGGCGATGTCGGCGACGTTGAACGTCGGCCAGCGAAGGGCGCCGATCCCGACGTCGAGGAAATCGACCACGCCGCGGGAGCTGCGGATCCGGTCCAGCAGGTTGCCCCCCGCCCCACCGGCCACCAGCCCGAGGGCGAGTTGGCGGAAGCGGTCGCCGGCCGGCCCGCTGCGCGACATCCGCGCGAGCACGAATACGGCCACCAGGGCGACCGAAAAGAAGATCCACCGCGAATAGGGGCCGACGTGCAGCCCGAACGCGGCGCCCTGGTTGTACACCAGGCGAAGCTGAAACCAGTCCCCGAAGACCGACACGCCGGGCGTCCGGAGCAGGGTCGCCTCGGCGATGAGCTTGGTGATCAGGTCCAGCCCCACCGTGGCGATGGCGGCGGCCCAGAACACCCGGCGCTCGCTGCCGAGATCGGGAGCGTCAACGACGCTTGCCATCTTCCTCTTTCTCTTTGCAGGTGATGCAGAGCCGCGCGTGGGGAAGCGCGTCGAGCCGCTCGAAGTTGATCTCCTGGCCGCAGGTATGGCAATGCCCGAACTTGTCCGGGGTGCCGTAGAGCCGGCGGAGCGCCTCGTTCACATGCCAGAGATATCGCCCCTCCTGCGAGGCGAAGAGGAACTGCTTTTCCCGTTCCATGGCGTCGGTGCCCTGGTCCGCCATGTGGAACGAGTAGGACGAAAGATCACCGTCGGAAGACTGCAGGGTCGCGTTGAAGGACTCGTCGTAGTACCCGAGCTCCTTCATCACGCGGGCCCGCTCTTCCAGGAGACGCTTCTCCAGGTGCGTAAGCTGTTTCTTGTTCATTCCCGATCCCTGGGTTCTGGGCCGGCGCCACCCCGGCCGTCCGCGTGACGTTGCACTCCGAGCACCATACCGCGACCATCGATGTCCACCTGGTGCTCCAGATCCGGCGCCGGGGCACGCGTCCCCAGCTCCAGCCGACGGGTGAGCGTCTCGCCCCGAATGAACTCGGCGTGGGCGCGCACCGCGTCAAGCACCCCATCATCCCCGTCGATCCACAAGGCGATCCGATCGGTGAACACGTAGCCGGCCTCCTTCCGAAGCCGCTGCACCCGGTTCACCACCTCCCGCGCCGTGCCCTCCAGCCTGAGCTCGGAGGTGAGCCGCGGATCGAGGGCCACGACGAAGGCGCCCTCGCTGGCCACCACCCAATCGCTGGCCACCTCGCGTTCCACCACGACGTCTTCGGGCAGATAGGTGGCCGCCTCGCCGTCCACTTCCAGTGTGGCCGCGACCCCCTGCTCCAGTCCCCGGAGCTGCTCCGGCGCGAGTCCGGCTGCCGCGGCCGCGACAGCCGGCGTCCGCTTGCCGTAACGCTTGCCCAGGGAACGGAAGTTGGGCTTGGGACGGAGCCGCACCAGCTCTCCGTCCGAGGCGACCACCTCGACCCCTCTCACGTTGACCTCGAGCTGGAGCAGGCTCAGGAGTCGGTCGAAGCCTGGCCCGCGCACCGCCGCCGGCACTGCCACCTGCATCCGGGCCAGCGGCTGCCGGACCGGAAGGCGGCGCTCGTTTCGCACGGCACGCGCCAGCGAGGCGAGCCGGCGGACGGCGTCCATCGCGGCTTCCAGCGCCTCGTCCCGTCTGCCGGCAGCAACGGGAAACCCGGCAAGGTGGACGGAAGTTCCCTGCAGGGCACGGTGGATCCAATCGCTCACGAAGGGGGCGGCCGGGGCGAGCAGGCGGCTTACGGCCGTGAGCGCCTCGTGGAGCGTGGCCACCGCCGCCGGATCGGCCACGCTGTCGACGGCCCAGAAGCGGCCCCGATTGACTCGCACGTACCATTTGGAGAGATCTTCGATCACGAAATCCATCACGGCGCGGACGCCCGCGGTCGCGTCGTACTCGGTCCAGGCTGCGGTGACCGCCTCGATGGTGCTGTCCAATCGGCTGAGCAGCCATCGGTCCACCAGCGGGCGCTCCGCCAGGGGAGGCGCGGCGCCCGGGCGCAACTCCCCGGCGTAGCGCGCGAGGAACTCGTAGCTGTTCTCCAGGGCGTTGAAGAACTTCCCGGCGACATCCGGAATGGTGCGGCGGTCGAACCGCTTGGGGAGCCAGACCTGGCTCGAAGCCAGCAGGTAGAGCCGGATGGTGTCGGCGCCGAACTCGGCGATCGCCTGCCACGGGTCGACCACATTGCCCTTGCTCTTGGACATCTTCTGGCCCTCGGGGTCGAGGACCAGCTCGTTGACGATGACGTGCCGGTAGGCCAGGCTGTCGAACGCCGTCGTCGCGATGGCCAGCAGCGAGTAGAACCAGCCGCGGGTCTGATCGACTCCTTCGCAGATGAAATCGGCCGGGAAGTGGGCGGCGAACTCCTCTTGGTGCTCGAACGGATAGTGCCACTGGGCGTACGGCATGGCGCCGGAGTCGAACCAGGTGTCGATCACCTCCGGTGTCCGCCGCATGCTGCCGCCGCAGTCGCAGGTCCAGACGTAGCCGTCGATCTCCGGCTTGTGCGGGTCGAACGCCGCCGGCAGCGGCTTGCCCCATCGCTCGGCGAGCGCGGCGTAGCTGCCGATCACCTCGATGTGACTGGGCTCCCGATCGCAGACCCACACCGGCAGCGGCGTGCCCCAGTAGCGATCGCGGGAGAGCGCCCAGTCCACGTTGTTCTCCAGCCACTCGCCGAACCGGCCGGCTCCAACCTCGGGCGGATGCCAGTCCACCGTCCGGTTGATCTCCAGCATCCGGTCCTTGACCGCGGAGGTGCGGATGAACCAGGAGTCCCGGGCGTAGTAGATCAGCGGACTATCGCAGCGCCAGCAGTGCGGGTAGGTATGCTCGTACGGCTGGGTGAGATGCCAGCGACCCTCCTGCTTGAGCCGCTGAATGATGAGATCGTTGGTTTCCCGCGCGGTCACCAGACGCCCTTCGATTTCCGGCCAGGAGGTTCCGACGAAGGTGCCGTCGGCGGCCACCGGCCGGGCCAGCGCCAGGTCGTGCTCCACACCGGCCTGGTAGTCGTCCGCGCCGAACGCCGGGGCCAGGTGCACCAGGCCCGACCCGTCCTCGGCGGTGACGAAGTCGCCCGGGACGATCAGCCGAGCGGCCTTGTCCTCCGGAAGCGGCACGACCTCGAGCGGGCGGGAATACCGGAGACCGACCAGCTCGCGGCCCGGGAACGTCCGGCGCGCGCCCAGGTCGGCGAAGCTCGGCGCACCCTTCTGCGAGCTACTCGGCAGCGAGGCACGCGCGGTGGCCAGGATCAGCCGGCGGTCACCCACCTGGTACTCGCCATACTCCTGGTCGGGGTGCACCGCCACCGCGACGTTGGAGAGCAGGGTCCACGGCGTGGTGGTCCAGACGAGGAGCTGCCGGGCAGGGTCATCGGCCAGCGGGAAGGTGACGTAGATGGAGTTGGTGGTAACCTGCTCGTAGCCCTGCGCCAGCTCATGGCTGGAGAGCACCGTGCCGCAGCGGGGGCAATAGGGCAGCACCCGGTGCCCCCGGTAGAGCAGCTCCCGCTGGTGCAGCCGGTGCAGCAGCCACCACACCGTCTCGATGTAGTCGTTGCTGCAGGTGATATAGGGATGCTCGTAGTCCAGCCAATAGCCGATCCGGTCGGAGAGGTTCTCCCACTCGGACTGATACTTGAACACGCTCTTCCGCGCGCGGGCGTTGAACTCGGCCACGCCGAACCGCTCGATATCCTTCTTTCCGCTGAGCTTGAGCTCCTTTTCGACCTCGATCTCCACCGGGAGACCGTGGGTGTCCCACCCGGCGATGCGGGTGACCGATTCGCCCTGCATTGCGTGGAAGCGGCAGACCAGGTCTTTGATGGTCCGGGCAAAGACGTGATGGATGCCGGGCCGGCCGTTGGCGGTCGGTGGCCCCTCGAAGAAGACGTAGGGACGCCCGGCGCGGTTGGCCTCCAGCGTCCGCTGGAACAGGCCTTCGGCCTTCCACAGCGCGAGCTGCTCCTGCTCCAGCTTGTCTGGGGTCAGCTTGGGCCAGGACGGAAAGGCCATCAGGACAGGCGCTCCACCAGGTGCGTGGTCAATCGGGTCAGTTGCGGCTCGGCACGGCCGGCGGTCTCGATGATGCGGCCAATGTCGGCCGGCTCCAGCGCGTCGGGCAGGCACTGGTCGGTGATGATCGAGATGCCCAAGGTCCGCATGCCCTGGTGCCGCGCCACGATCACTTCGGGAACCGTGGACATGCCGACGACGTCCGCCCCCATGGCGCGCAGCATCCGGTACTCGGCGCGGGTCTCCAGATTGGGTCCCGATACCGCCACGTAGACTCCCTCGCGCAGGGTGATGCCGAGCTCGAGGGCGAGCTTCCGCGCCAGCGAGCGCAAGGCCGGATCGTAGGGCGCCGACATGTCGGGGAACCGCTCGCCCAGACGCTCATCGTTCTCGCCGACCAGGGGATTGTCGCCCAGCAGGTTGATATGATCGCTGAGCAGCACCAGGTCTCCGGGGGCCCAGAGCGGGTTCATCCCGCCGCAGGCGTTCGATACCATCAGGGTCCGCGCGCCCAGCGCGTGCATCACCCGGATCGGGAAGGTGACCTGCTGTAGGTCGTACCCCTCGTACCGGTGGAACCTGCCCTGCATCGCCACCACCGCACGCCCGCCGAGGCGGCCGAGCAGCAGCCGGCCGGCGTGGCTCTCCACGGTCGACAGCGGAAATCCCGGGATCGACTCGTACGGCACCTCGCGCTCGACCGCGATCTCCCGCGCCAGTCCGCCGAGCCCGGTGCCGAGCACGATTCCGACCTCGGGGACGAGCGTGGTCCGCCCGCGGACGACGGCCGCCGCCGCTTGAATCCGATCGAAGAGCGATGCCGCCGCGATCATGTGCTGCCGCCTCCAGTCATTCCCTCACCTCGTGCCTCTCACCTTGTGGCGGGTCCATTCTGGCGGGCAGTGCCAATCCGTCGACCTCGCCCAGATGCCGCTCCAGCAGGGCGCGGAAGCTCGCGACGTAAGCGGTGAACTGCCGCACCGCACTGTCAGACCGCTCCCGCACCATCTGCTCGTCCAGCCGCGCCCGCGCCACGACCCGCTCGGCTTCCGCCCGCGCGTCCCGCAGGACTTGCTCGGCCTCTCGCTCGGCCTGATCGCGCGTCTCGGCCCGAAGTTGCTGGGCCGCCACCAGCGCCTCGTTCATCGCGCGCTCGCGGTCGCGGTAGACGCGGAGCTGTTCCTGCGCGCTTCTGAGCCGCTCTTCGTGCTGGCCGTTCTCCCGGAGCAGCCGGTCGAGCTCCTCCGAGATCCGGAGCATGAACTCGTCGACCTGCGGGGGATCGTACCCGCGCAGGCGCCGAGCGAACTGTTGGGTCCGGACGTCCAGCGGGGTGAGCCGGAACGCGTCGTCGCTCATGGCTCGCGCTCGCCGAAGAGCACGGTGCCCAGCCGGATCATGGTGGCTCCCTCCTCCACCGCGATGGGGAAATCGCCCGACATGCCCATCGACAGCTCGGGCAGCCGGAAACCCGATTGCTCCGCCTGGTCCCGCAGCTCGCGGAGCCGGCGGAAGGCGCGCCGCTGCTCGGCCCGATCCTCGGTGAGCGCGCTCATGGTCATCAGGCCCCGGACCTCGAGATGCTCCAACGCGGCGAGTGTCTGGAGCAGACCTGGCAACTCCCCGGGCTCCGCCCCGCCCTTCTGCGGCTCGTCCGAGCAGTTGACCTGCACCAGGACCTGCTGCCGGATGCCGGACGGTGCGCGCCGGTCCAGCTCGGCCGACAGGTCGCCACGGTCGACGGAATGAATCAGGGCGAATCTCCCTACCGCCTGCCGGGCCTTGTTCCGCTGAAGAGTGCCGATCAGGTGCCATGCAACGGGGAGATCGGCCAGGAGCGCCTGCTTTGCCAGGGCCTCCTGCACCCGATTTTCCCCGATATCCGTCAACCCCGCGGCAACGGCGGCGCGGACGGCCTCCGGACCATGTGTCTTGGTCACCGCCACGATCCGGACCGGATGGGTCCATCCCCCGATGGACTGGTGCCGAGCCACGGCCTCACCGACTTGGGCGAGGTGATCGGGGAGGTCCCGGAAGTCCATAGCCTTCCAATTTACTTCAGGTTGGGTCGATGTTGCAGGGGAGACTACCTGGGCCCACGGAGAACGGCGGCCACCGACTCGGCCACCGACCGGAGCGCGTCTCGAACGTCAGGGTCGGGTGAGAGGCGGCCGGCGCGATCGGCCGCGCGGAGCATCCGCTCCCGCTCGCCACGGGAGGCATAGGCGTAGACCAGTTGGGCGAACGGAAGGCTCAGGCTGGCCGCGGCGCTGGCGCTGCTGGTCTCCAACGAATCTGGGTTGCCCCCCAGCAAGCCAGCGTAGCGATAGGTGTCCCACACCAGCCGTTCCGTGGTGGGGAGGTCGAGCGGGACGCCGCCGAAGCGGTGGAGGTCGAGTGCCGGCGAGGTGGTATCCGGCCGCGCGGTGAGCAGCTCGAAGCCCAGGCCTCGCTGGATGACGTAGTCACTCAGCCCGGCGAACTCGCGGCCGGTGGTCATGGCCCAGACGATGGGGCGCCGCCCGAGATTCTGCCGGATCACCTCCAGCGTCAGGAGATCGTTGGGATAGAGAAAGGTGCCGTCCCGCAGCGTGCGGGTGACCGGCCCCAGTGCCACCCGCTGGGTGCCGCGTACCAGATAGCCCGACCCCGCGACCCTGATCAGCGAATCAGTCATCGTATGCAACGGCCAATCGGGACGGGGCGAGACCCGCGGTCGCCATACCGGGGGAAGGCGCTCGAGATCCAGCGGCCGGGCCGGTCTGTCCCGGAGCTGTCGCATGTACCAGTCGGTGTTCGCCAGCGCCAGACAGACCACGCTCACGTCCTGGCGGATCCCGGCCACCTCCTGCGCCCACCAGAGCGGGAAGGTGTCGTTATCGCCATAAGTGAAGAGGATGCCGTACGGCGGTGCGCTGTTGAGCAGGTCGTACGCGAAGTCGGCCGCCAGGCGCGCGTCGGCACCCTGCCGGCGGGATGCGGCCTTCCAGTTGAGGACCAGCGGGAGAACCGGTAGCAACAGCAGCAGCGGCGCGAGGCGCCGCACCTGGCCGGACTTGGCCCAGGCGGCGCGCGCGAGCGATGCCGCACCCACGCCGGCCCAGAGGCCCCAGACGATGAAGCTCACGACGAAGAAGTAGTCGCGCTCGCGCACCTCGTGATCCTGGGGTCGGGGGTAGATGTCGTACCAGCGTCCGAATCCGGGCCGGAAGTTCATGTAGAGGACGAGCCCGAGCCCGGTGACCAGAAAGAGCACGAGCAGAAGCCACCAGACCGCCCGGTCCGACCGGCGCAGCACCAGGGCACCCCGGATCCCGAGGGACGCCATGACGAGCGTGATCAGGGTCCGCAACGGCAGCGGCCCCAGCATGCCGCGGAGGGATCTCGCCCACTGCCAATCGAAGTAGACCAGGTAATCGCCCAGCTGAATGGCAAGCAGCAGCAGCGTTCGGCCCGGATTGCGCACTCCCGATACGACCGTCGGATCGTCCAGCGGTGTCCTCGGCGGATACTGCGCCCGGCGGACCACGGCGACGAGCGCGTCGAAGGTCGCGGGCGCCGCCTCATTGATGATCGGATGCTGGGCCGAGCGAAGATAGAGGTAGAGGTAAGGCGTGACGCCGACCAGCGCGATGGCCAGGCTCGCCAGCGCGAACACCCCTGCCCCGCGCCGGGCCGCGTACAGGGACGCTGCCAGCGCGGCGACCGCCCCCAGTACCACCAGGCTGACGCTGCCGAGCCCGGTGCCCACCAGCAGCGCCCACATGCCCGCCAGCATTGCCACCTGGCCCGACTCCGCCAGGCGTGACGCCGCATCTTCCGCGGGAGCATCGCGAAGCGTGACGGCCAGGAAGACGACGAGGGCAGGCCCTGCGAGCAGCGCGAGAAGGTGATTGCCGATCGAGAGTGCGGCCAGGTAAATGATGAGCAGGAGCACTCGAGGAGCTGCCGCAGTTCCCCGCCGCCGGCGCCACACCACCGCGAGCCACACCATGGCCGCGATGCTGCAGGTGGCCACCGCGTAGACCTCGGTCTCGTTGGAGTTCTGCCAGTTGGTGAAGCTGAACGCCCCCAGCAGCGCACCCGATCCAGCACCCAGGATGCGAAGCATGGAGCGTCGAGACGGGGGCAAGTCAGCCGCCCATTCACGCAGCGATTGGTAGAGAACCAGGAAGAGGCATCCGGCACCCGCCGCGCTCAGCAGCGCGCTCAGCAGGTTGATGCGCGCGGCGTACTCGCCCAGTGGGTCGAGCATCCCCCACACGTGAGCAATCATCACGTACATCGGGGTGCCGGGCTGATGGGGGATGCCGAGGGTCCTGGCGGCGGCGATGAACTCGCCCGCGTCCCAGAAGGTGACCGTGGGAGCGAGCGTCAGGAGATAACCGGCGAGCACCAGCGCGGTGAAGACGAGCGCGGCCCGGTTCGGCCCGGAGTCGTCGCCGCCCGGCGGCACTACGGGCCTTCCATCGCCACGGCCAGGGCGAGCGCCTCCCGCGCGGCGGCGACGGCGTGGACCCGAAAGAGCCGCGCGCCCCGCTCCCACGCGAGAGCGCAGGCGGTCGCGGTGGCGCGGTCCCGCTCCTCCAGCGGCAGCCCGACGAGGCTACCGAGGAAGCGCTTGCGCGATGGCCCCACCAGCACCGGGCGGCCGAGCGCCTGGAGCGCCTCCAACTGGTCGAACAGGAGAACGTTCTGTTCCACCGTCTTGGAGAACCCGAAGCCGGGATCCAGCACGATTGCACCCGGCGAGACGCCGGCTTCGGCAGCCGTGGCGATGGCGGCCCGGAGCTCGGCGATCACCTGGCCGACGACGTCGCCGGCGTAGTCGGCGTGCTGGTAGGAGGCGATCTCGAGGACCGATCCGCGGGAGTGCATCAGGATCGCGCCGGCACCTGCGCCCGCGACCACTGCGGCCATCTCCGGATCCAGCCGGAAGGCGGAGACGTCGTTCACCACGGCCGCCCCGGCCGCCAGCGCCGCGCGCGCCACCGGTGCCTTCACCGTGTCGACCGAGATCACCAGTCCGGGATCGTTGCGGGCGAGCGCCTCGATCACCGGCACCACCCGCCGGAGCTCCTCGTCCTGCGGAACCGATTCGCTCCGCCCCGGCCGGGTGGACTCTCCACCCACGTCGAGTACCGTGGCGCCTGACGCGAGCAGCTCCTCCGCGTGCGCCAGGGCCGCGTCCCGGCCGGCATAACGGCCGCCGTCGCTGAAACTGTCGGGAGTGACATTGAGAATGCCGACCAGGACCGGCCGATCGAGCGCGAGCGGGCCGCGCGCCGTGTCCCAGGTCGGCACCGGCTCGGCTGGAATGCCGAGA